>JAEWKG010000259.1 GCA_023386135.1 Pseudomonadota bacterium
GAACTGCGCTATCCCGAGACCGCTTCGGTCAGCGCGGCCAAGGCACGGCTTGCGGCGTTCCTGACCCGCCATGGCCAAGAGGCGCAGGCGCTCGAGCTCTACCGCGCGATCGTCGCCAAGACCGCGAGCGACAAGGGCGCGCTGGTCGGCCTCGAGAACCAGCTCACCCCCTATTTCGACATCCTCGTCGCAGGCACCGGGCAGAACCCGGCGCTCGTGTCCGACATGTTCGCCGCGGCGCAGTTGATCGAGCGGCCGGGTGCGGCGCAGACGCTCGGCCAGCTTGCCCGCCGGCTCGCCGCGGGCGACGGGCAGGCGTCCGACCTGTTCCGCCGCGAAAGCGCGGTGCGGCGCGAGCTCAACCGGATCGACCTCGTGCTGTCGCAGGCCCAGGCGCCCGAGGCCCCCGCTCCCGATGCCGCCGCGGTGGCAGAGCTGCAGGCACGGCGCGACCGGCTGGCGGGATCGCAGCTCGAGCTGCTTTCGGCGCTGTCGTCGTACCCTGCCTATCGTTCGCTCTCGCACGACTCGATGTCGGCCGACGACATGCGCGCGCTGCTGCAACCGGGCGAGGCCTATCTCGAACTCGTCGAGACCGGTAACTCGATGTACGCCGTCTATCTGTCGCCGGAGAAGTCGACGGCGTGGAAGGTCGGCGCCAGCGCCAGCGAAGTCACCGACTTGGTGCGCAAGCTGCGCGATACGATCTCGGTCACGGTCGGCGGGGTCAACGCGACTTATCCATTCGACGTCGACGCCGCGCGCACTTTGTTCGGCGCGATCATGGGGCCCGTCGCGGGTGATTTGCCGAGCGTGAAGCACCTCGTGTTCGAGCCCGATGGCGCGATGATGGAGCTGCCGCCGAACCTGCTGGTCGCGGATCAGGCGGGGGTCGATGCCTACCACCAGCGCGTCGCCAAGGGCGGCGATGAGTACGATTTCCGCGGGGTGCAATGGCTCGGCCGCGGGCGCGCGATCAGCACCGCGCTGTCGCCGGCAAGCTTCCGCGATGCGCGCAAGGCGCCGGCATCCAGCGCCGGATCGCTCTATCTCGGGCTCGGCCAGAACCAGCCGGTCGGCCCGGTCGCGCAAGCCTCGTTGGTGCGCAGCGCGGAAGCGACCGATCCCGGCTGCCAGGTGCCGCTCGCGGCTTGGAACCGGCCGATCTCGGCCGAGGAACTGGTGTTCGCGAGCCAGGAGCTCGGCGCCGGCCGTTCGGCGCTGGTCACCGGCGCGGCGTTCACCGACACCGCGGTCGAGAACCGGCCCGATCTCGACAACTACCGCATCGTCCATTTCGCCACGCACGGCATTGTCACCGCCCCCAAGGCCTCGTGCCCGGTCAACCCGGCGCTGCTGACCTCGTTCGGCGGGCCGGGCTCGGACGGGCTGCTGCAGTTCGGCGAGATCTTCGACCTCAAGCTCGATGCCGACCTCGTCATCCTGTCGGCCTGCAACACCGCCAGCCTCGCCGGGCTCGAGGCAACGCAGGCGGCGGGCGTCGAAGGCGGCGGTGGGCAGGCCTTGGATGGCCTCGTGCGTGCGTTCATCGGCGCCGGCGGCCGCGAGGTGATCGCCAGTCATTGGCCCGCCCCCGACGAGTACGGCGCGACCAAGCACCTGTTCGAGAGCTTCTTCGCCGCGCCGCAGTCCGAAGGCACCGGCGAAGCCCTGCTTGCCGCGCAGACCAAGCTGATGGAAGACGCGCAGACCTCGCACCCATTCTACTGGGCGGGCTTCGCGCTGATCGGCGATGGGGAGCGGCCGCTGTTCCACGGGAACTGAGCGGCGGGAACAGCAGGTCATGAGCGAGGGGCTCGCAGGCGGCATCGTCCGGCGTGGATGGCGCAATGTGCGCGAGGCCGGGCCGCGCCGGCTCGCGCTGACCGGCCTGCTCGTACTGCTCGCGCTGCTCATCGCGCGCTACGGCTGGGGTTTTTCCGAGACGCAGGACATCCCGGTGGTCAGCTCGGCCGAGCGGGCGCTCTACGATTACCGTGCGACCGACATGGCCGAACGGCGCATGGTGCCGCCGGACCAGCGGATCGTCATGGTCGTCTATAATGACCAGACCTTGGCCGAACTGCGCAAGCGCTCGCCGCTCGATCGCGGCCTGCTCGCCAAGGTCCTGCGCAATATCGACGGCATGGGAGCCAAGGCGATCGGGATCGATATCCTGTTCGACCAGCCGCAGGACGAGGACGACGCGCTCGTCGCGGCACTGCGCGGGATGAAGACGCCGGTGGCGGTTGGCTACGCCGATCTCGCGACCAATGCCGACAGCATCAAGTACGACCAGGACCGGTACCTGAAGGCCTTCCTCGCCCGGCTTAAAGGAACCAACGCCAAGCCCGCAAGCGTGCGACTGAACGACCGTTATGGCGTCACGCGGACTTGGCCTGAAATTCGCAGCGATCTGCCTCCGGTACTCGGACGCCGAATGCTGGCCGAGGCGGGCGAAGGCTCGAAGACCATGCCCGGCTACACCGGGGCGGTCGCGTATCGCCTGCCCAGCGAGCGGGATGCGACGCTCTTCACGGTCCTGCCGATCCAGACGTTCCTCGATCCGGACGTCGCGCCCTATCTCGCACCGCAAATCGCTGGAAAGTATGTGCTGATCGGCGGGGACATCGTCGACACCGACCGAGTTCCGACAACGCTGAGCGAAGGTGGCGACACCGCCGCGCCGCCGGGACTCCAGGTGCATGCGGAGATGATCGCGCAGATGCTCGACGGGAAGTCCTTGCCGCGGCCGCTGCCGATAACGCTGTGGGCATTTGCGGCGCTGTTCGTGCTGATGGCGGTGCTGACCGGGCTGCTCGAATGGGGCAGCTGGCGGATCTATGTGCTGCTGGCGGTGCAGTTCGCGGTCATGCTGTGCGTGCCGATGGCACTCCAATACCGCGGGGTCGACACCTACGGCCTGCCCGCGGTGGGCTGGGTGCGGGGGTGGATCCTCGCATTCACCGCGGTCACCTCGGCGGCGCGGACCGCCGGGGCGGTGCAGCGCAACTTCGCGCAAGGCGCGCTGGGTAAGTACTTGCCGCACGACATCGCGCAGGAGATCATCGAACGGCCCGAGCTCCTCTCGCTGCACGGCGAGAAGAAGGACATCTTCGTGGTGTTCAGCGATCTCGAAGGGTTCACCAAGATGAGCCATGCGCTGAAGCCGGAGCAGGTCGCCAAGCTGGTCAACCGCTACCTGTCGATGCTCAGCAAGGTCGTGCTCGACCACGGCGGGGTGCTCGACAAGTTTGTCGGCGACGCGGTGGTGGCGTTCTGGGGCGCGCCGATTGCGCGGCCCGACGACGGCGAGCGCGCTGCGCGAGCGGCTTATGCGCTGTGGCAGGCGGGCGAGGCGTTTCGCGAGGAGGTCGCCAAGTCCGACCCCACCCTGCCCAAGATCGGCAAGACCCGCGTCGGCCTGCACTTCGGCGAGGCGGTGGTGGGCAACTTCGGCGGCGAGAACCGCATCCAGTACACCGCGCTGGGCGACAGCATGAACACTGCAGCGCGGCTGGAAGCGGCCAACAAGGCACTTGATTCGAACGTGCTCGCCAGCCGCGAGGCAGTGGAGCGCAGCGG
>JAEWKG010000310.1 GCA_023386135.1 Pseudomonadota bacterium
GTTCGAACGGCTGCGCGCCGACCGCATCATTCCGTAAGCCCCCGCTCGTCATTCCCGCGCAGGCGGGGATCCCTTCACGCTCAGGTTTCGCCCAGATACGCGAGCGGTGCGTTTATGGACTCCCGCCTGCGCGGGAGTGACGAATGATGTAATTATCGGGTGTGCTCTGCCGCAAACTACAGCGTGTCGTCGTCCGCTTCAGCCGGCTCCGAAGTGGTCGCCATCACGTCCCGCCGCCCCTTGAAGTTAGTGGCGATCACATACCATTCGGACGAATCCTTGCGGCTCGCCGGCGGCTTGGCGTGCTTCACCACCTGGAAATTGCGCTTCAGTTCGGCGACCAGTTCGTTGTCGGCACCGCCCGCCAGCACCTTCGCGACGAAATCGCCGCCCGGACGCAGGATTTCGCAGGCGAACATCACCGCCGCCTCGACCAGCGCCATGGTGCGCAGGTGATCGGTCTGCGGATGGCCCACCGTGTTGGCCGCCATGTCGGACAGGACGAGGTCGGCCTCCCCGCCCAGTTCCTCGCGCAGCCGGTCGGGCGCGTGGTCGGCAAGGAAGTCCATCTGCAGGATCGTCACGCCGTCGATCGGATCGACCGGCAACAGGTCGATGCCGACCACGGTGCAGTCGGGCCGCACCTTGCGCACGACCTGCGTCCAGCCGCCCGGCGCGATGCCGAGGTCGACGACACGCTTCACGCCGCGCAACAGCTTGAAGCGCTCGTCCAGTTCGATCAGCTTATAGGCCGCACGGCTGCGATAGCCTTCGGCGCGGGCTTTCTTGACATACGGGTCGTTCAACTGGCGCTCCAGCCAGCGCGTGGACTGCGCCGAGCGTGCGCGCGCGGTGCGTACGCGTTGTCGTCCGGGGGGGCTGCCGCGGGTCATCGGGTTCCTGCCATCAATCGGCGCAGGATTCCCTCGCGAATCCCACGGTCGGCGACCCCTAGCCGCTCGGCGGGCCAAAGCGCCAGAATCGTTTCGAGGATCGCACAGCCCGCGACCACCAGATCGGCGCGCTCGCTGCCGATGCACGGCACGGTGCCGCGTTCGGCAAGGCTCATGCCCGCCAGCCGCTGGCTGACCGCCAGCATCGCTTCGGCGGGTACGATCAGCCCGTCGATCTGCGACCGGTCGTACGAGGCGAGGCCGAGATGCACGCTGGCGAGCGTCGTCACCGTGCCGCTGGTGCCGAGCAGCCGGCGCGGCTCGTCGGTCTGCGGCAAGCGCTTGGCGAACGGCGCGAAGCTCTCTGTCACGCAGGCGCGCATCCGGGCATAGGCGCCCGAGGTCGTCGGCGCTTCCTTGCCCGCGCCGAGGCTCTCGGTCAGCGACACCACCCCCCATGGCGCCGAATGCCAGTCGAGCACGCGCGGCACCGGCCCGGACGCATCGAGCAGCACCAGTTCGGTCGACCCGCCGCCGATGTCGAACACCAGCGCAGGGCCGGTACCGGGCTCGAGCAGCGCGTGACAGCCCAGCACCGCCAGCCGCGCCTCTTCCTCGGCGGTGATGATGTCGAGATGGATGCCGGTTTCCGCCAGCACGCGTTCGACGAAGGCCGGGCCGTTGCTGGCGCGGCGGCACGCTTCGGTCGCGACCGATCGCGCCAGCGTCACGTCGCGGCGCTTTAGCTTTTCCGCGCAGATCTTCAGCGCGGCGACGGTGCGGTCCATCGCCGCGTCGGACAGCCGCCCGGTGGCGGCCAGTCCCTCGCCCAGCCGGACGATCCGCGAGAACGCGTCGACCACCGCGAAGCCGTCACCCTGCGGCCGGGCGATCAACAGCCGGCAATTGTTGGTACCCAGATCGAGCGCGGCATAATGGCGCGCGCCCGGCCCCCGCGGGCGCGCGGGCGTTGAGGATGCCTTGCGGGGTGCAGCATGTGCGCCCCGGTGCGGCAACCGGGCGGAAAGGTCCCCCATGCCGTCACTCACTTTATGTTCTATCCGTCACGGCGGAACGCCGCTCGGTGCTTGGGGTTCAACCTAGCGAAACCGGCGGTTCCCCACAAGGCGTTGCGACGAAACGAGCGATTCGGCGTTGACACGATCGGCAGGCCAGCCTATCGGACCGCCCTCGCTGCGACGCTGCCCTGTCGTCTAAAGGTAAGACTACGGACTCTGACTCCGTTAATTGAGGTTCGAATCCTCACGGGGCATCCAGCGAACTACCAAAATCAACGGTTTTACCGGGCGTCAGGCCTTGGGCACGGCTGACCTTTCGATTTGGTTCGCCATTACCTTCGAGATCGTGGCTGCGCCGGGCTACTGCGTTTCGCAGACCGTGTGAGGAGCAGTGCGGGTTCCGATCTGCTCCTTTCACCCCATCGGGCCCGCGCTCGGCGCCTGCGCCAACGGCTGCACTACCGACAGGTCGACCGCGTTGGTCGCCTTGCTCTGGTTCAATCGGATGCGACCGGACCGGATGGTCCGTGGGTCAAGCAACGAAAACGCCCGCTTCGCTGGCCGCCGTAGAGGAGCATGCGGCCCGCGCGTTGACGGTCAGCCATCATGGGTCGAAATCGTCGGCTACCGTTGGATTTGGTCGGGCCGAGAGGTCGTTGCGCTCACAACCGGGTTCGCAGGGTGATGCCATATGTCCGCGGGTCGCCCAACGTACCAGTGATTGCCCCTGTGTTGGCAGCAGCACGCGACAGGAAGTACGTCTCGTCGGTTACGTTCCGACCCCATAGCTGAACGTCGAACAGGCCATCGTCGGTGCGAAACCCGAAGCGCAGATTCACAAGATCATAGGCCGGTATCACCGAATAGCGGCTGAGGCTGGCGGTAGTGTTGGTGCTCGAGCGATAGCTGTAATCGCTGCCGAAATAGATCTCGCCCGCGCGGCCCGCCATGTTGGCGATCGGCGCGCGGACCTCGCCGCCGGCCGACGCAGCCC
>JAEWKG010000276.1 GCA_023386135.1 Pseudomonadota bacterium
GCAAGATCGAGCATCAGCCGGGGCGCCTGCGCCATCTCCAACTCTGCGCGGTATCCTTCGCCGAGATGCGCGCGGCGCTCGCCCATGGCGCGCGTGAAGGTCACCCGCTGGTCAGCATGGTCACCCACAGCTTCGAGCTGGCGCGCCGCGACGGGCTTGCGCCCAACGGCCTCGCGGTCAGCCGATTCAATCGCTTGTGCCGCTATCTTGCGAGTCATCGCGAGACTCTGCCGACCGCGCATTTCGCCGATCTCGGCGATCTGCCGCTCGGCGGCGACGCCCGGCCGTTCCGAAGCCCGCGCCTGCTCACCTTCGGCCGGATGGCCGAGCAGGCGTGGGGCAATGCCCGTTACGAGCGCGCGCGCAATGTCGGCTGACTCGGTCGCGGCGTCGGTCGCTCTGCCTTTCCAGATCGGCGCGCGCACTCTGGCCACGGTGAAGCGGCGGCTGGTGCACCTGTCGATTCCCCTGGAGCAGGCACTTGCGGGCGCGCCGCTCGAGCTGCCGGGGCTCCCGGCCAATTCCCACGGCTATATCGTTCGCGCGTTGCCCGACGCGATGCGCCCGGAACTGGCTGCGCCGGACCTCGCCTGCTTTGTCCGGCAATCCTATCCGCGATATTATGCGCGGCTCGACCAAGGCTTCGACGCCTGGTTCGCGGGGCTTTCGGCCAACAGCCGGTCGGCTCTCAAGCGTAAGCGCCGCAAGCTGGAAGAGGCGTGCGGAGGCGCTCTCGACGTTCGCCAATATTGCCGGCCGGGCAAGGTGGGGGAGTTCTTCACCCATGCCCGAACCGTCTCGGCCGAGACCTATCAGGAGAAACTGCTCGATGCGGGGCTCCCGGCCGACGCGCTGCCGGGGATTCGGGCACTGGCGCAACGGGGCGAGATGCGTGGCTGGCTGCTGTTTCTCGACGAGCGACCGATCGCCTATCTCTACGCGCCGGCGCGGGGCCGGACCCTGCTCTATGCCCATCTCGGCTATCGCGCCGAATTCGGTCATCTGTCGCCGGGAAGCGTGCTCCAGCTCGAAGCGATGCGCATGCTGTTGGAGGAGGGGGCGTTCGCCTATTTCGACTTCACCGAGGGGGACGGGCAGCACAAGCGCCAGTTCGCCACGGGGTCGGTGCCGAGCCAGGACCTGGTGCTGATCCGCGACACGCTCCGTAACCGGACGGCGCTTCGTTCGCTCGCGGCGTTCGATTCCACCGTGGCGCTCGCGAAGCGGGCCGCCCATCATCTCAGCCTGGGCGGAGTGGTCCGCGCCGTCCGGCGCTGATAGACCGGCCGCGCCATGCGGCTGCAGACCGACGCCATCATCATCGCCGTCCGCCCGCATGGCGAGCATGGCGCGATCGTGCGCGTTCTGACCCCGGATGACGGTGTCCAGGCCGGCTATGTCCGCGGCGGCCGGTCGCGCGCGCTTCGGCCGGTGCTCGTTCCCGGCAACAGCATCGCGGCCGAGCTTCGCGCGCGCACTGACGAACAGCTCGCCCATCTCGGCGCCGAGCTGTCGCACAGCCGCGCGCCGCTGCTGGCAGAGCCGCTCGCGGCGGCCGCGATTGAGTGGGCGACGGCGCTGACCGCGACCGCGCTTCCCGAGGGGCAGCCTTATCCTGCCCTCTACGCCGGCTTGTCCGGAGTGCTCGCGGCGCTCGAGGCGGCGCCGAGCGCCCGCGGCTGGGCGGCGGCGCTGGTCCGCTACGAGTTGCTTCTGCTCGGCGAGCTGGGCTTCGGCCTCGACCTCGGCGAATGCGCGGTCACCGGAAGCAGCGAGAATCTGCGCTATCTCAGCCCAAAGAGCGGGCGCGCGGTCAGCGAGGAAGGGGCCGGGGCCTATCGCGACCGGCTGCTTCGCCTGCCAGCCTTCCTGATCGGCGGCAGGGGCCCGCCCGGCTGGGCCGACATCATCGACGGGTTCGCGATCACCGGCCACTTCCTCGCCCGCGATGTGCTCATCGAACGGCAGGCCGACGTGCTCGCCGCGCGCCACCGCCTGCTCGACCGGCTCGACCGGATCGGCGGTTGACCTCGCCGGCGCGGGAGTGAAGGTTGGCTGGGTGAAAGAGCTTTTCCCCCATAGCGCGAAGACCGGCGACATCGTCGTCCGGGTGTCGGTGAGCTTCCTCCCGGAACAGGCCGAGCCGGCCAAGGGCCGCTGGTTCTGGGCCTATCATATCCGGATCGAGAATGAGGGCGAGGCGCCGGTCAAGCTGGTCAGCCGCGAATGGGTGATCCGCGACGGCCGCGGCAACCGCCACGAGGTGCGCGGCGAGGGAGTCGTCGGCGAGAAGCCGGTGATCGAGCCGGGCCAGTCATTCGATTATGTGTCAGGTTGTCCGCTCGCGACGCCGACCGGGTCGATGGAAGGCAGCTACAATATGGTCGGGTCGGACGGGTCGAGCTTCGCGGTCGACATCCCGCGCTTCCCGCTGGTCGCTCCGGCGGTGATGAGCTGACCGGTCAGGCGAAGGCTCGGCCGGAGGAGATCGCAGCGGCCCTGGCG
>JAEWKG010000305.1 GCA_023386135.1 Pseudomonadota bacterium
CTCCAGACGTCTCATCTGCCGCACGGGACGGAGATGGATCCCCGCTTTCGCGGGGATGACGGGATGGAGTTCAGATCACGCGCAGGCGTTCTTCGCACCCTGCTTCGCCGCCGGATACATGCCGCTGCCCACCGCCTCGGTGCTGTCCGCATCGAAAGCGTAGGCAGCCGCGAGGCCCGCAGGGGGTAGAGTGCTCTTCCAGTAGAAAGTCAGAGGTTCCTTCTGCTCCCACTGGTTGCCGCCGTCGCCGGCGCTGACGGTCCAGATCAGCCTGCCCGCGTCGCAGGTGACGACGACATCCGCCTTCGGCCCGATCGCGGCGAGTGCCTCGGGCTTGGCGTAACCCGCGTCGCCGGTGAAGCCGTGCGCCGGCATCACCATGCGGAAGGCAGTCGCGCGCTCGATGTCGCTGGCGCTGTTGCCGGGGCCGATGCCGGTATCGTCGTCGTTGTCGCCGCCCGGATAGACCACCATCACGTAGGTATAGACGGTACCCGCCGGCGCCGTCTTCTGATCGCACGGGTCCATGCCCTTGGGGCAGGCGACGTAGCTGCGCAGGTCGGCGAAGTTGCCCGCGCTGTTGCGCATCGCTTGCGTTTTCTCCGTGATCCGGCCGCCGAGGGTGAACTCGGTGAAGTCGCCCGCCGGCAGCGCCTTGGCGGCGGCGACCGCCTCGCCGTCGCTGTCGACGTGGCGCAGGTCGGTGACCTCCTGGTCGTGCACCTCGCGCGGGCTCGGATCGCGGTCGGAGCAGCCCGCCAGCGTCAGTGCCGCAGTCGAGACGGCTATCGCGAAAGTCCTCATGTCATCCCCTATCCGGCGTCGCCGCCGTGTCTGTTGCGGGGAAACAGTGTCGATCCCGGAATAAGGTTCCGCACGATTTCAATGCGTTGGTTAACGCGGCACGGCGTGAATCGTTAACGACGCAACCTAGAAATCGCGCTGCGCGAACAGCGTCATTTCCTCGATGTCGAGGTCGCGCTCGAGGTTGTGCAGCGTCTCGTCCTCGATCGCGCCTTCGCGGTGCATCCGGATAAGTTCCGCGCGCCCCGCCGCGATCGCCTTGTGCATCAGGCCGAAGTGCGCATCGAACTTGTCCATGTCGATCGTCTCCATCGCGGAGAAGTTACGCGTCCGGCGGACCTGCGTCTCGAAATGCGCGAGGAGCTGCGGATGGACCGGCTCGCCGCTGGGCGAGAACGCATGCGCCTCGGCCTTGCGGTACTTCGCCTCGGCCACCGCGACCTCGCATTCGAGCAGCGAGACCGGCGCGGGTGGATCGGTATCGACCGGCTTCACCCGGCGGATGATCCAGCCGAGGCTGGTGCCCTGGCCGATCACGGTGACGAGGATCACCGCGAACGCAGTCAGGATCATGATGTCGCGCCCCGGCATCGCCGCCGGCAAGCTGAGCGCGGCCGCCAGCGTGACCACCCCTCGCATGCCGGCCCAGCCGAGGACGACCGACTGGCGCCAGCCCAATGGCCGCGCGCGCTTGAGGCCGAGCCGCTTGAGCGCCACCAGCAGCGCTTCGCTCGCCGCGATCCAGACGAAGCGCGAGACGAGCACCGCCGCAACCACGCCGGCGATGATCGGCATGGTCGCGTCGAGCGCACTGCCGAAATCGCCCAGCCGCTCGACGATGTTGCGCATGGTGAAGCCGATCAGGATGAACACGATCGCTTCGAGCAGGAAGTTCACCGTGTCGTGGATCGCGCCGGCGCGCAGGCGGACCATCGCCGGGAACACGACGTGCTGGTACCAGCCGAACATCATGCCGGTGGTGACGGTGGCGATCACGCCCGAAACGCCGAGCCGCTCCCCCGCGATGTACGACAGCCACGAGAGCACCAGCGAGCCGACGATCATCAGGCTGTGGTTACCGATCCGCCGCACCGCGAACAGCCACAGCGCCCCGATCGCGAGGCCGACCGCGACGCCGCCGAGCGCCAGCCAGGCGAAGCTAATGCTCGCGGCGGAGAGGCTGAACGCACCGCTCACCGCGGCGATCACGGCGAAGCGAAACAGCACCAGGCCGGTGGCGTCGTTGAGCAGGCTCTCGCCCTCGAGCAGGGCATTTAGTCGCCGCGGGAGATTGACCCGAGCGAGCACCGCGCGGGCGGAAACCGCATCGGGCGGCGAGACGATTGCGCCCAGTGCGAAGCACGCCGCCAGCGGCAGCTGCGGCATGATCGCGTGCGCTACCAGGCCCACGGCAACAGTCGTGAACACCACCGCCCCGATCGCCAGCGACAGAATCCCCGGCAGGTGCCGCCGGAAACGACCCATCGCGGTGTGATAGGCGCCGTCCATCAGCAGCGGCGGCAGGAACAACACCAGCGCCAGTTCCGGGTCGAGCGTGATGCTCGGCAGGCTTGGCGCGAAGGCGAGGGCGATGCCGCCGAGGAGCAGGGCGGTCGCCGGCGGCAGGCGCACCTTGTCCGCCAGCCAGGTGAGCGCGAACACGCCCAGCAGCAGTCCGAGGATCAGTTCAAAGGATTCGACCGCGGACATCTGGGTGCTTACCCAAGCGCGGCTTTGACCAGCGCGCTGGCCTTGCTCATGTCCAGCTCGGTGCCGTGGCGCGCCTTCAGCTCGGCCATGACCTTGCCCATGTCCTTGAGCGACGAAGCCCCGAGCTCAGCCTTGATCGACTCGATCGCGGCGCGGGTGTCGTCCTCCGACATCTGCTGCGGCAGGAAGCTGTCGATCACGGCCAGCTCCTTACGCTCCTGCTCGGCGAGCTCGGGCCGGTTACCGTCAACATACATGGTTATCGACTCGCGGCGCTGCTTGGCCATTTTTTGCAAGACCTCGACCACGGTGGCGTCGTCGTCGGGCTGGGTCGAAGCGGTGCGCAGCTCGATGTCGCGGTCCTTCAGCTTGGCGAGGATCAGGCGCACCGCGGCGAGGCGTTCCTTGTCGCCGCCCTTCATCGCGTCGATCTGGGCCTGCTTGATGGTATCGCGGATCATGGAACAGGTACCTTATGTAAGAGTGTGCAAGCGGCGCTTAGCGCGGGTTGACGCTGCAAGGAACCGGGCCTAGCGGCTGGGACTTAGCGACATCGCCGGAAAACCACTGACTCGGAGGGCTCATGCCTGATCCTGCCAACACGCCTGCGCAACCGGAAGGCGCGACCGGCGTGCTGGTATTGGGCGACGGCACGGTGATCTGGGGCAAGGGCTTCGGCGCCGCCGGCGAGGCGGTGGGCGAAGTGTGCTTCAACACCGCGATGACCGGCTACCAGGAGGTGATGACCGATCCCTCCTACGCCGCGCAGATCGTTACCTTCACCTTCCCGCACATCGGCAACGTCGGCGCCAATGCCGAGGATATCGAGTCGATCGTCGAGGGCGCGGTGGGCTGCGTGGTGCGCCAGGCGGTGACCCCGCACTCGAGCTTTCGCGCCGAGCAGGAGTTCGGCGAGTGGCTCGCGGCGAAGGGCAATATCGGTCTGTCGGGCATCGACACCCGCGCGCTCACCCGCCGCATCCGGTTGGCCGGCGCGCCCAACGCGGTGATCGCGCATCATCCCAAGGGCAAATTCGACCTTGCCAAGCTGGCCAAGCGCGCGCGCGAGTGGCCTGGGCTGGAGGGGATGGACCTCGCCCCGCGCGTCAGCCGCGAGAAGCAGGAGCAGTGGGGCGGCGGCTACTGGGAGCTCGGCAAGGGCTACGGCCGCGCGGACTGGAGCGGGAAGCCGCACGTCGTCGCCATCGATTACGGCAGCAAGGACAACATCTTCCGCAACCTGGCGCGCGCCGGGGCGCGGGTGACGGTGGTGCCGGCCAAGACCTCGCTCGCCGAGATCGAAGCATTGAAGCCCGACGGCGTCTTCCTCTCCAACGGCCCCGGCGATCCCGCCGCGACCGGCGAATACGCGGTGCCGACCATCCGCGCGCTGCTCGAGCGTGACGTGCCGATCTTCGGCATCTGCCTCGGCCACCAGATGCTCGGCCTCGCCGCCGGCGCCCGCACGAGCAAGATGCACCAGGGCCACCGCGGCGCAAACCACCCGGTCAAGCGGCTGGCCGACGGGGTGGTCGAGATCACCTCGATGAACCACGGCTTCGCGGTCGACAACACCGCGCTGCCCGAGGGCGTGGAGGAAACCCACGTCAGCCTGTTCGACGGCTCCAACTGCGGCATTTCGCTGACGGGCAAGCGGGCGTTCGGGGTGCAGTACCACCCCGAGGCAAGCCCGGGGCCGCAGGACAGCTTCTACCTGTTCGAGAAGTTCGTGGGGATGTTGGGGTGAACGCCGAGCCGATCGAGACACTCCGCGAAATAATGGAAGTAGAGTTGTTTGCGATTGAGGCGACTAAGCATCTTGGTCCCTTTGGTCCCGAGGTCGACCAGGTCTGCTACCACCTGAATAACGACGTTTCTGCTGACAACGAGCATCGCGATGCAGATGCAGTGCACTCGGCCCTGATTGCGGCAGGCATTCAGATAGAACGCGAGGCTCTGTCCGTTTATCCCTTCGAAATTTGGGAGCGTCGCTGGCCGACGCTTGATTGGCTAGAGCGCGACGTCCCTGTGATGTTTGAAGTCCTGAATCGCTTCGGTCACGGCATCTACATG
>JAEWKG010000315.1 GCA_023386135.1 Pseudomonadota bacterium
AGATGTTCACCCCCGAATTCCGCAACCGCCTCGATGCGATCGTGCCGTTCACCTACCTCGGCCGCGAAACGGTGGCGCGGGTGGTCGACAAGTTCATCCTCCAGCTGGAGATGCAGCTTGCCGAGCAGAACGTGCACATCCAGTTCGACAGCGACGCGCGCGGGTGGCTCGCCGACAAGGGTTACGACAAGCTTTACGGCGCCCGCCCGATGGCCCGCCTGATCCAGGAGAAGATCAAGCAGCCGCTCGCCGAGGAGCTATTGTTCGGCAAGCTCGCCAGTGGCGGCGAGGTGCACGTCAGCCTGAAGGACGGGCAGCCGAGCTTCGAGCTCACCCCCGCGCCGCCCAAAGCCAAGCCGTCGAAGAGGGCCAAGCCCGCCGCCAAAAAGGGCAAGGCCGCGCCCGAGACCAGCGAGGACGCCGACAAGGGCTGACCGCCGACCGACGCCGGTCGATGGAAATCGGCCGGCGGTCGGGCGCGGTTGGAATAGCAGCGCAAATCCCCTACCGTTCGATAGAACTGGTGTTGGGGGTCGCAATCATGAGTGTTCTGAAGGTCGAGGCGCTGACCAAGCGTTTCGCCGACGTGCTGGCGGTCGACGACCTCAGCTTTTCCGTGCGGCCGGGGGAAATCTTCGGCTTCCTCGGCGGCAACGGCGCGGGCAAGACGACCACCTTGCGCATGGTGCTCGACATCATCCGGCCGACCTCGGGCCTGATCGAAGTGCTCGGCGGCGCGCCCGACCGGCGCAACACCGCCGCGATCGGCTTCCTGCCCGAAGAGCGCGGCCTCTACGGCAACATGAGCGCGATCGACGCGATCACCTATTTCGGGCGCATGAAGCAGATGGCCGCGGCCGACGCCAAGGCGCACGGGATGGAGCTGCTCCAGCGCTTCGACCTCGGCGACCGGGCCAAGGCCAAGATCTCCGAGATGTCGAAGGGCATGGCGCAGAAGGTCCAGCTCGCGACCGCGATCGTCAACCGGCCGCAGCTGCTGATCCTCGACGAGCCGTTTTCCGGCCTCGACCCGGTCAACCAGCAGTTGCTGGAGGACGAGATCGTGGGCGCCGCGAAGGGCGGCGCGGCGGTGGTCTTCTCCACCCACGTGATGCAGCACGCCGAGCGGCTGTGCGACCGCATCCTGCTGCTCCGCAAAGGCGCCAAGCGCTTCGAAGGCACCATCGACGAGGCGCGCGACCAGCTTCCCGCGCGCATCGACGCGGTAGCACCGGCCGGGATCACCGGTATCGAAGGCATCGCCGCCGCGAGCCCCGTGGCCGATCTCGGCAACGGGTGGAGCGAGTATTCGCTGTCGCTCGAGCCCGGGGTCGATGCCGGCGACGTGCTCCAGCACTGCACCGCCAGCGGGCTGCCGCTGCGCCGCTTCGAGGAGCGCCGCGCCACCTTGCACGATGTGTTCGTCCATCTGGTCGGGTCGGCACCCGACTCCAGCGGGGAGCTCGCCCGATGATCCGCAACATCCTGCTCGTCGCGGGCCGCGAGTTCCGCCAGGTGGTCCAGCTGAAGAGCTTCTGGCTCACGCTGGTGCTGATCCCGATGGCGCTCGCGCTCGGCCCGATCCTCGGCGACAAGCTGGAGGACAAGGATCCCGCCAAGGTGGTCGTCATCGACCGCGCCGGCGGCACCACCCGCGCGGTGCTCGAACAGCGGTTCGCGCTCGAGCACGATCAGCAGGTGCTGCAGGACCTGTCGCGCTACGTCCGGCGCCACGGGCTCGAGGCCGCCGACCCGCAAGCCGCATGGGCGCAGCACGACCGCTGGTACACCCCGGCCGATGTCATCGCCTTCCGCCAGGCCGGCGGGCTCGACGCCGCGCTCGCCAGGATCGCCAAGGTCAAGGCCAAGGACACGCCCGACTTCGATCCTCCAGCTGAGGACTTCACCTTCGTCGCGCCTCCGTCCGAGCTCGCGACCGCCGACGGTGACGCGCTGCAGGCGGGCGTCGACCGCGCGTTGAAGGCCAAGGACAGCGCACCCGAGCATGCCAACCTCGTCGTGCTGATCGGGCCGAAGTATCCCGCCGACCCGACCGTGCGGCTGTGGGCCAACGAGCAACCCAAGCAGGCCTTCGTCGGCCCGCTACAGGAAACGCTCACCGCCGACCTGCGCCAGCGGCTGCTGACCGCGAACGGGCTGTCGCCGCAGTCCGCCGCGATGGTCCAGGGTGCCGCGCCGGCGCTGTCGGTCACCACCCCACCCCCCGGCGGCGGCGGTAAGGAGGCGATGCTGGTGCGCTCGATCGTCCCGCTCGCGCTCGCCTACATCCTGATGATGGGGCTGATGCTGTCGGGCAGCTGGATGCTGCAGGGCTCGATCGAGGAGCGCTCGAAGAAGCTGCTCGAATCGATCCTCGCCTGCATCACCCCGGAAGAGCTGATGTACGGCAAGCTGCTCGGTGCGCTGGCCATCGGTCTGTCGATGCTCACGGTCTGGCTCGGCACCGGCGCGGCGGTGGCCTTCGCGACGCACGGCGCGATCGCCGACCTCATCCGCCCCGCGCTGGCCCCGGTCACCTCGCCCGGCGCGATCGCCACGCTGATCTTCTTTTTCATCGCCGGCTACGTCGCGATCTCGATCATCTTCGTGGCGATCGGGGCGATGGCGGATTCGATGAGCGAGGCGCAGGGCTACCTGATGCCGGTGCTGCTTGGCATCCTGCTGCCGGTCACCTTCCTGATGCAGGCGATCATCGCCGGCAATTCGGGGCCGATGGTGCAGGTGCTGACTTGGGTGCCGATCTGGACCCCGTTCGCGATCCTCGCGCGGCTCGGCATGGGCGTGCCGACGCTGGAGCTGGTCGGCGCGGGCGCGGTGCTGGCGGCGTTCATCGCGCTGGAGGTGATCTTCCTCGGCCGCCTGTTCCGCGCCAGCCTGCTCGCGCAAGGGCAGAAGCCGGGCCTCAAGCAGATGATCGAGCGGCTGCGCGCGGTACCTGAGTAACGCTCAAGCCGCGTCCGCTTCCGCCTCACCGAAGCCGAAGCCGAAGCCGAAGCGGCACGAACGCCCACCGCGCGCCATGCAACTGCGGTGTTCGACGGTGCGCCCGGCGAGCCCGCCGAGCAGCGCGAGATCGACCGAGCAGATCGCATCGTCGCGCATGGCGAGATCGTGGAACACGCAGTTGTGCGCCTCGATCTCGACATCGCCGTCGGGTCCGGCGAGGTGCGCCTCGTAGCCGAGCTCGCGCATCAAGCCGGCGATCGACGGCAATATCTGCGGCCCTTGCGCTTCGATGCGGGGCGCGAGCTGGCGCGCGAGATCGCGCCCGATCCGCGCCATCGATGCGGGCAGCGCCTCGGGCCCGAGATGGCGCGCAAGCTCCGCGATCAGGTTGCGCGCGAGGAGCGCGTACTGGCGCGGGAAGAACGCCGCGCCGGCCTCGCTCAGCCGGAATCCCTGCGAGGGACGCCCGCCGGTGGCGAGCCGGTCGGCGCGCTCGATCAGGCCGTCGCGTTCGAGCCCGCCGATGTGCTGGTGCGCCGCGTTGCGCGAGATGCCGAGCTCCGCCGCGAGCGCCGGGGTCGAGAGCGGCTCGGGCGCGTGGAGCAGCAGCGCGAGGATGCGCTCGCGGGTGCTGGCACGGGGGTGATCGAGCGCCTGGTTCATCGCTTGCTCCCTAACGACGCGTACGCCTTTTGCAACTTTGTAATCTGATATATTGACAAAGACTGGACCGAACGCCATTCGAAGCCCGGTCGCACCATAAAAATCTGGGAGAGTGACGATGCTGCAATGGGCAGTCCTGGTGTTCGCGATCGGCGCGGTCGGCGGCCTGATACTGGCGAGTTCGGTCTTGCGCGCACGGCTGGCGCCGTGGTGGCTCTCCCTGCTCCATGCCGCGCTCGGCGCGACCGGCCTCGTGCTCACCGCGCTGGTGGTGTTCGGCAGGGACGCCGCACCGCAGGGCGCGAGCGTCGCTCTCCTGCTTCTGGTGATCGCGGCGCTTGGAGGCTTCTACCTCGCCTCGCATCACTTGCGTAAGCACCCCGGGCCGAAGACTGTCGTGGTGATCCACGCAGGCGTCGCGGTGGTCGGCTTCCTCCTGCTGGCCAACGCGGCGTTCGGGCTGGTGTGATGGCGGGGCACCCCGTCCATCCGGCGCTGGTGCACTTCCCGCTCGGTCTGCTGCTGACCGCGACGCTTGCCGACCTTGCCGGCGTCGCGGGAATCTGGCCCGAGCCGCGCTTTGCCGCGTGACTGATCGCGGCGGGACTGGCCGCCGCGCTCCCGACGATTGCGGCGGGGCTCTACGATTTCCGCAAGCTCGACGAGACGCAGGCAGCCCACGCGATGCGCCACATGGGCGCGGTGGCGACCGCCTGGCTCGGCTACGGCGTGGCACTCTATCTGCGGCGTGAAGGCCTTTCGATCTCGATCGAACCATCGCTCGCGAGCATTGTGGTGAGCATGGTGAGCGGCGCGGTGCTGGTGCTCGGCGGGTGGCTCGGCGGGGAACTCGTCTATCGCTACGGCGCGGGACGGATCGCGGACTAGGAACCGGGCCCGAGCGGGAATCGTTTTAACGGTCCGATGCCAGCCAACTTCACATGGATCCGGCCCGAGCCGTGGGGGATTCATGTCGTTCCCGCCGATTGCTGGATCGATCCCTCGCGTCCCGTCGACCGCGCGCTGGTAACCCACGGCCACGCCGATCACGCGCGTGGTGGACACGGGCAGACCATCGCCACGCCGGAAACGCTGGCAATCATGGAGCTGCGCTACTTCACCCGCGAAGGCGCGACCCCGGTTGCCTACGGTGAGACGATCGAACTGAAAGGCGGCGTCAGCGCCACCTACATCCCCGCCGGCCACGTGCTCGGCAGTGCGCAGATCCTGCTCGAGCATGCGGGCGAGCGGGTGGTCGTCACTGGCGACTACAAGCGCCGCCCCGACCCGACCTGCCCGCCGTTCGAGGTTACCCCGTGCGACGTGTTCATCACCGAGGCGACCTTCGGCCTGCCGCTGTTCTGCCACCCGCCGATCGCGCAGGAGATGGCCAAGCTATTGGACCGGCTCGCCGCGCATCCCGATCGCTGCGTGCTGGTCGGCGCCTATGCGCTGGGCAAGGCGCAGCGGGTGATCGCCGAGCTGCGCGCCGCGGGGCACCACGAGCCGATCTACCTCCACGGCGCGCTGGTCAACATGTGCCGGCTCTACGAGGAGTTCGGGATCAACCTCGGCGAACTGCGGCTGGTGAGCGAGGCGACCAAGGACGAGATGCGCGGCCACGTCGTCATGTGCCCGCCCGGCGCGCTCAACGACCGCTGGAGCCGCCGCCTGCCCGACCCGATCACCGCGATGGCCTCGGGCTGGATGCGGGTGCGCCAGCGCGCGCGGCAGAAGAACGTCGAACTGCCGCTGATCATCTCCGACCACGCCGACTGGGGCGAGCTCACCCGCACCGTGGAAGAGGTCAACCCGCAGGAGACCTGGATCACCCACGGCCGCGAGGAAGCGCTGCTGCGCTGGCACCAGCTCCACCAGCGCCGCGCCCGGGCGCTGGCACTGGTGGGGTATGAGGACGAGGATGATTAGGTCCGGGCAAATCCTCCCCGGCACGGGGGCGCCCCACAAAGTACTACTTTGTGGGGACCCCACGGGGAGGGAGACCACCCGCAGGGTGGTGGAGGGGACTCTCCTCCACGCACCGCGCCATCCGGCGAATCCCCTTCACCACCAGCTCCGCTGGCGGTCCCCCTCCCCGTGCCGGGGAGGATTTCAAGCATCACTTGATCTTGGCGAGGTCCGCTTCGGTCTTCGCCAGGGCCTCGGCGGGCAGCTTGTCGGGCGCCATGCCGCTGAGCGCGCGCAAGCTCATCGACTTGAACATTTCGTAATGCTCGTGCGTGGTCAGGCCCGGCAGGTCGGCATCGAGCACCGCCTTGCCCGCGGCATCGGCGACGATGGTTTCGACCGGCGTGTCGAGATTGAGGCGCGCGGCGGCCTGCGCGGCAGGAGCGGCATCGGCCGCAAAGCCGGCGGCGGGAACGAGCGCCAATGCGGCGGCGGCGAGAAGCATGCGCATGTCGGGAAATCCTCTGGAAGCGGCCTCGCGCGACGACCGGGCGGGCTTGGCGGCGTTTTATCGCGCTGCGCGGCGGCTGCCTAGATGGAAGAGCTCGCCGCCCTGATCGATGCGCTGGTCTACACCCGCAGCCGCAACGAGAAGCTGCGCCTGATCGCCGAGTACCTGCGCGCCACGCCCGATCCCGATCGCGGCTGGGCGCTCGCCGCGCTGACCGACGGGCTCGACTTCCCGGCGGTCAAGTCGAGCACCATCCGCAACCTGCTGATGGAGCGGGTCGACCCGGTGCTGTGGACGCTGAGCCGCGATTTCGTCGGCGACACCGCCGAGACCGCCAGCCTGCTGTGGCCGGCACCCGAAACACACCCCGCGCCGCCCAGCGTGTCCGAAACGGTCGAGCTGCTGTCGGCGATGACCCGCAAGTCAGTGCTCACCGGACTGCCGCTGCTGATGGACCGGCTCGATCCATCGGGCCGCTATGCGCTGCTCAAGCTCGCGACCGGGGCTATGCGGATCGGCATCTCCAGCCGCCTCGCCAAGGTCGCCTTCGCGCAGGCGTTCGAAGTCACTGTCGAGGAGGTGGAGGAGCACTGGCACGGCCTCTCCCCCCCCTACGAGCCGCTGTTCAACTGGGCTGCGCATGGCCACGCCGCGCCGGACACGGCCAACATGCCGACCTTCCGCCCGTTCATGCTCGCGCACCCGCTCGAGGAGACAGTGGTCGATCTCGCCGACTATGCCGCCGAGTGGAAATGGGACGGCATCCGCGTGCAACTCGTGCGGATGGGCGGTGAGACCCGGCTGTACTCGCGCGGCGGGGATGACATCTCGGGCACCTTTCCCGAGCTACTCGACATCCTGCCGATGGACGCGGTGCTCGACGGCGAGCTGCTGGTGCGCGGCAAGCACCAGGGCGGCGAGCAGGGCGGCGCGGCGAGCTTCAACGCGTTGCAGCAGCGGCTGGGGCGCAAAGTCGTGTCGAAGAAGATGCTCGCCGAATATCCCGCGTTTGTCCGCCTCTATGACGTCTTGATCCTCGAAGGCACCGACTTGCGCGAACGGCCGTGGGCGGAGCGGCGCAAGGTGCTGGAGGCACTGATGCCACGCCTGCCCGCCTCGCACTTCGACTTGAGCCAGGTGATCGAGGCGGTGGACTTCGACGCGCTCACCCAGATCCGCGCCGGCGCGCGCGACGAGGCGATCGAGGGGCTGATGCTCAAGCGCCGCGATTCGCCCTACATCGCCGGGCGCAAGGCCGGGCTGTGGTACAAGTGGAAGCGCGATCCGCTGCTGATCGACGCGGTGCTGATGTACGCCCAGCGCGGGAGCGGGAAACGCTCGAGCTTCTATTCCGACTACACCTTCGGCTGCTGGGACGGCGATCCCGACGCGGGCGCCGAGTTGCTGCCGGTGGGCAAGGCCTACTCGGGCTTCACCGACGACGAGCTGAAGCGGATCGACCGCCACGTGCGCACGCACACGGTCAACCGCTTCGGCCCGGTGCGCGAGACCGACCGCAGCCTCGTATTCGAGCTCGCCTTCGATTCGGTCCACGAGAGCAAGCGCCACAAGTCGGGCGTGGCGATGCGCTTCCCCCGCGTGCACCGCGTGCGCTGGGACAAGCCGCCGCACGAGGCAGACCGGCTCGAAGCGCTGAAGGCGTTGATCAAGGATTAGATTTCAAACAACGCCGTCACCCCCGCGGAAGCGGGGGCCCATCTCCCGATCTTTGCACTTGGTCCGATGGTCGGAGATGGATCCCCGCCTTCGCGGGGATGACGAGAAACATTTGTCGAGGAGCAATGCCGTCGGTAGCACGTGCGCCATGCAAACCGCCGAACTCCTCCTCACCACCTATCACAACATGCTGGGGTCGCTCGACGCCTGGCTCGCCAAGGCGGAGGAGCATGGCGGTGACGCGCTGCTGGCCGAGAAGCTGGCCGACGACATGTTCCCGCTGAGCCGGCAAATCCGCTTCTGCTGCAACCTCCCCGGCGAAGCGATGGCGGGCGCTGCCGGGGTGGCCTTCTCCTCCAGCGACGTCGACGACGAAACGCTCGCCGCCGCGCGCAGCCGGATCGCGGCCAGCCGAGCGCTGATCGACAGCTGGCGCGAGACACCGTTCGGAGCCGACGGCGCCCCGGTCGAGCTGAGCCTCGCCAACGGCATGACCTTCGATCTCGATACGCTGAGCTACGTGCGCGACTGGGCGCTGCCGCAGTTCTACTTCCACCTGATGACCGCCTATGCGATCCTGCGCGCCAGCGGCGTGCCGCTGGGGAAGGCCGATTACGTCGGCTACATGTTCCGCTACCTGAGGACGCCGCGCGACGCGTGACGCGGCCGTCGCTCTAGCCCGGTGCAGCAGCTCGACCGCCCCCGCCGCCGGCTTGCGATCGCCCTCGCCGCGCTGGCGGGGTACGTTGACGCGACGGGGTTCCTGTCGGCGGGCGGCTACTTCGTCTCCTTCATGTCGGGCAA
>JAEWKG010000104.1 GCA_023386135.1 Pseudomonadota bacterium
TGCGTGTCGTCGTTGGCATAGTGGTCGGTGACACCGGAGGTCCGCGAATGGACGTCGGCGCCGCCGAGCTCTTCGGCCGTGACCACTTCACCGATCGCCGCCTTCACCAGCGGCGGGCCGCCGAGGAAGATCGTGCCCTGCTTGCGCACGATGACTGTCTCGTCGCTCATCGCCGGGACGTAGGCGCCGCCCGCGGTGCACGATCCCATCACGCAGGCGATCTGCGGGATGCCCTTGGCGCTCATCTGCGCCTGGTTGAAGAAGATGCGCCCGAAGAGCTCGCGGTCGGGGAACACCTCTGCCTGGTAGGGCAGGTTCGCGCCGCCGCTGTCGACCAGGTAGACGCACGGCAGCCGGTTCTCGGTGGCGATCTCCTGCGCGCGCAGGTGCTTCTTGACCGTCATTGGGTAGTAGCTGCCGCCCTTCACGGTCGGATCGTTGGCGACGATCATCACCTGTCGGCCCGACACGCGGCCGATCCCGCAGATCATCGAGGCGCCCGAGACGTCGCCCTCGTACATGCCGTTCGCGGCGAGCTGCCCGATCTCGAGGAACGGCGCGCCGGGATCGAGCAGCCGCTCGACCCGCTCGCGGGGAAGCAGCTTGCCGCGGCTGGTGTGCCGGTCGCGGTGCTTTTCGGGGCCACCGAGCGCGGCCTCGGCGACTTTGGCGCGCAGCTCCTCGGCCAGCGCCGAGTTATGCGCGAACCGCGCCTTCGCCTCCGCGCTCTCGCGGTCGAGCTTGCTGCTGAGGACGGGTGCGGTCATCGTATCTCCTTGGCCCAGCGCCCTAACGGGTGAGAGGCGCGTCGCCAAGTTGGGAGGATGAGCGATGCGGGTGAGGTTGTTTGCGGTGCTGGCGCTGCTCTGGGCGCTGCCCACGCTGGGGCAGGAACCAGCCTACGTGCCGCCCGCCGCGCCCGAATGCCGCCGGGTGGGCGACGTGCCCTCGCTGCGGATCGACCCGGCAACCGCGGCGCGCATGGCGGAGATCGGGCTAGACCGCGCCGGGGTGTTCGCGCGGATGCAGGAAACCTCGATCCCCGAGACGATGGGCTGCTGGGCGATGCCGGTCGGCAATTTCGACAGCCAGCTCATCTCGGTCGGGATGGCGCAGTGGAACTACGGCACCGGCAGCCTGCAGCCGGTGCTCAAGGAATGGCGCGATTCGTTGGGTTCGCGCCGCAAGGCCAAGCGCGAACTAGCGCGGCTGGCCCCCACTTACGGCAAGCTGCTGTTGTCGAAAAACTGTCTCGCGCTGCCAGTCACCGCGAAGTGCCGCGCCGGCATCCTCGCCGCGCATGGGCCCGACGGGAAGCTCAACCCGGTGATCATGGGCGAGCTCACCGCACTGTTCGAAAGCGACTCGATGCTGCAGGTGCAGCTGGGTCACTACCTCGCTCTGCTCGACTTGGTGCGCGGAGACCTGCAGCGGGTGTTCCCCTACGGCCCGATCACCTTGCGCAAGGTGCGCTGGGCGATCGACACCCGCGTGCAACAGGGCGGCCTGCCGCCGAGCGAGGACATCGCCCGCCTACGCAGCAAGCTCGTCGCCATGCCGCCCGCCGAGCGCTGGCCGCGGCTGCGCGCGATCTTCGACTGGTACAATGCGCTGGGGCAGACGATCGACCAAGACGGCGTCGGCCGCGACTTCGCGTGGAACTACGCCCAGTGGAACTGCCTGATCGATCGCGGCCGCATCGACGACGAGCAGTACGAGCTCCTCGCCATCACCTTCCTGCGCAGCCGCACCGCCACCGGCAACTCGGGGCGCTGGCAAGCGCTCACGTTCTCGCGCCGCGCCAAGATCATCCTCGGCGTCGGCAGCGTCAGCGGGGTGCGGGATGGGAGCTGTAGCTAGTTCCAAGGTCTGTCCGTCACGTACTACTGGGTTCGCGAGTGACGGGCGTTGGATGTGCCTTCCAAGCGTTTCTGGAGCCAGATCCACAGCGGGATGGTCGCCATTCCCCATTGGCTCGCCAGCGGGAAAACGAAAGTCAGCGCCACGCACACGGCCGCTCCCAGCGTAACCGCCAGCGGCCGGTCGATGAATTCGCCGTCCTCAGTACGGCGCAGTCCTGCTGATTTTGCGATATGCGCCAGCCATAGATTGAGCGCTCCGCAGGTCATCATCATCAGGTTGTAGACCAGCTCGGGTACGAAATGGCCGATGTTCCGCCCCAGGAACGCGGTCGCGAACGGCATGGCCGCGATCGCCATCAAGTAGATGAGATTAGGCCACATAAGGCGCTTGTCGAACCGCGTAAGGCGAGCAAACAGCGCATGGTGACCCATCCAGAAGCGGCCAATCACTAGGAAACTCAATACGAACGCGAACAGGCTGGGCCACAGCGCGCCAAGCTCGGCCCACTGCTCGTGGGGCGTCGCCTGGACCGGAAAGTTCGGCACCTCGATCTCGATCACCAGCAGCGTGATGGCGATGGCGAAGACCGCGTCCGAAAAAAAGATCAGCCGTTCGGTCGCGTGATCGTGCGTCGCCTCGGGAGACCGCGATCGGTTCACCCCGCCGCCCCGATCAGCTCGCGGCCGATCAGCATGCGGCGGATCTCGTTGGTGCCCGCGCCGATGTCGAGCAGCTTGGCGTCGCGCAGGTAGCGTTCGACCGGCCAGTCCTTGGTGTAGCCCGCGCCGCCCAGCGCCTGGACGGCCTCGCCCGCGACGCGGAAGGCGTTTTCGCTCGCCAGCAGGATCGCGCCGGCGGCGTCGAAGCGGGTGGTCTGGCCGGCGTCGCAGCTCTTGGCGACCGCGTAGGTGTAGGCGCGCGCCGATTGCAGCGCGACGTACATGTCGGCGACCTTGGCCTGGATGAGCTGGAAGGCGCCGATCGGCTTGCCGAACTGCTTGCGCTCGCGGACGTAGGGAATGACCGTGTCGAGGCACGCCTGCATGATCCCGAGCTGCAGCCCGGCGAGCACCACGCGCTCGTAGTCGAGGCCGCTCATCAGCACGCCGACGCCGCCGTTCAGCGGCCCCATGACGTTCTCTTCGGGCACTTCGCAGTCGTCGAACACCAGCTCGGCGGTGGGGCTGCCGCGCATGCCCATCTTGTCGATCTTCTGGCCGATCGAGAAGCCGGGCATGTCCTTCTCGATCAGGAACGCCGTGATCCCTCTGGAGCCCGCGTGGCCATCGGTCTTGGCGTAGACCACCAGCGTATCGGCGTAGGTCGCGTTGGTGATCCAGAACTTGGTGCCGTTGAGCACATAGCCGCCCTGCACCGCATCGGCCTTGAGCTTCATCGAGACGACATCCGACCCGGCGCTCGCCTCGCTCATGGCGAGCGAGCCGACATGCTCGCCGCTGATCAGTTTGGGGAGGTACTTGGCCTTCTGCTCGGCGTCGCCCCAGCGGCGGATCTGGTTGACGCACAGGTTCGAGTGCGCGCCGTAGGAAAGGCCGACCGAGGCGCTGGCGCGGCTGATCTCCTCGACCGCGATGACGTGTTCGAGGTAGCCGAGCCCGAGCCCGCCGTCCTCTTCGCTCACGGTGATGCCGTGCAGGCCCAGCTCGCCCATCGCCGGCCACAGCTCGCGCGGAAACCAGTCCTCGCGATCGGCGCGTTCGGCGAGCGGCGCGACCTGCTCGTCGGCGAAGCGGGCCGTGGCCTCGCGGATCATCTCGGCGCTCTCGCCGAGCTGGAAATCGAAATCGGGGGTGGCGCGCAAGACAGGTCTCCGGCTGGTGCGCGGCGCATAGCCGAGCCGGGCGCATCCAAGCAAATGCTTCGATTCCAGCACTTTGTGCGTTGGTTAGTTTCTCCGCGCAAATGCTTTGAAGCTTTGCCTTTTTTGCGGTATATGGCTGCTCAGGATCGCTATCACCGATGACACAGAGACAACCGACTAGCGGGGCAATTGCGCTCGCGCCCGGCCTGATGCCGGCTCCCGTCCCGTGCAGCGAGGATGAGCGCGCGACCGTGCTCGCCGCTTACGGGCTCGACGGGCTGGAGGACGATCCCGAGCTGGCCTCGGTCGCAAGCTTCGCCGCCAAGCTGTCCGAAGCGCCGATCGCGGTTCTGAGCATGGTCGAGGGCGAGCGGCAACGATTCCTGGCGCGGGTCGGGCTCGACAGCCGCGAAACGCCGCGTTCGCAGAGCTTTTGCGCACACACCATGCTCGACCCGGCACCGATGATCGTAGCCGACGCGACCGGCGACGAACGGTTCCGCGAAAGTGCCCTCGTAACCGGTGACCTCGGCATCCGCTTCTACGCCGGCGTGCCGCTGGTCTCGAGCGAGGGCGTTCCGCTCGGTGCGCTGGCGGTTATCGACACCCGTCCGCGGCCCGAGGGGCTGACGGCGGTGCAGCTCGAAGGGCTGCAGGTGCTCGCGGAATCAGTCATGTGCCGAATGGCGGCGCACCGCCATCAGCGTGCCGCCACCAATCGCGCCAGCGAAAGCGCGCGGGCGATGCGCGAGATCGCCGACATGGTGCCGGGGATCGTCTGGTCCGCCGACCACGAGGGCAAGTTCGACTACTTCAACAGCCGCTGGCGCCACACCACCGGCGCCGATCACCCCGCGACGATGACCGATTGGGGCCCACACGTGCACGCCGAGGATACCGAGCGGACGCGCGATGCGTGGCACGCCAGCATCTCGCAGGGGAAGCCGTTCGAGAGCGAGTACCGGCTCAAGCAGGCGGACGGCACCTGGCGCTGGACGCTGGCGCGCGCGCTGCCGGTGGTCGACGGGCAGGGCCAGGTGACGCGCTGGTACGGCACGCTGACCGATATCGACGAAGGCCACCGCCGCTCGGAGAACCGCGACTTGCTGGCGCGCGAGCTGTCGCACCGGATCAAGAACATCTTCGCGGTGGTCGCGGGCCTCGTCTCGCTGCGCGCGCGGCGCCGGCCCGAGGCGGGCGATTTCGCGCAGGAGCTGGTCGAGACGATCCAAGCGCTGGGCCGCGCGCACGACTTCGTGCGGCCGATGGAGGGGGTGAAGGGCGACAGTCTGCTGGGCCTGCTCAAGGAACTGATGGCGCCCTATGCCGACGCCGCGGGTCGGGTGGAGATCACCGGCGACGACTGCGTGATCGGCCCGCGCGCCGCTACCCCGCTGGCGCTGACGTTCCACGAGCTTGCGACCAATTCGGCCAAATACGGCGCCCTGTCTGACGGCGACGGCTCGGTCTCGATCACCATCGACTGCGGCTACGACGGGCAGTCGGCGGCGGTACGCTGGCGCGAGCGCGGCGGGCCGCATGTTCAGCAGCCCGACGAAGAAGGCTTTGGTTCGCGCCTGCTCAAGAGTTCGATCGAGGGGCAATTGGGCGGCACGCTGGAACGGCGCTTCACAGACGGCGGACTCGAGGTCGACCTCATTATCCCGCGCGCGGCGATTCAGAGCTAGCGCGCTCGCCAGCGCCCGCTAGGCTGCGGGCGATGCTGGAATTCGAAGAGGTCAGCAAACGGTTCGGCGCGCTCGCTGCGGTCGACGCGGTATCGCTCGCCGTGCCGCGCGGCGCGTTCGTGGCGCTGGTGGGCGAATCCGGCTCGGGCAAATCGACCCTGCTCAAGATGGCCAACCGGCTGATCGAGCCCAACGCGGGCCGGGTGCTGGTCGGCGGGGCGGATGTGCGCGAGGCCAACGCGCCCGAACTGCGGCGGCGGATCGGTTACGTGTTCCAGTCGATCGGCCTGTTCCCGCACATGGATGTCGCGCGCAACATCGGCATCGGCCCGCGCCTCGCAGGCAAGCCGCTGGGTGACGAGCGGATCGCGGAATTGCTCGCGCTGGTCGGCCTCGCGCCCGAGCACGCGCACCGCATGCCCGATGCGCTGTCGGGCGGGCAGCGCCAGCGGGTCGGCGTCGCGCGTGCGCTGGCGAGCGAGCCCGAGCTGCTGCTGATGGACGAGCCGTTCGGCGCGCTCGACCCGGTCACCCGCGATGCGCTGGGCCGCCAGGTGCGCGCCCTGCACGACCGGCTCGGGCTGACGACGGTGATGGTGACGCACGACATGGCCGAGGCGCTGCTGCTCGCCGACCGGGTGGTGGTCATGGCGGCGGGCCGGATCGTCGCAGACGAGGAACCGCGTGCGCTGCTCGCCGGAGCGGGCGGGGAGATCGCGCAGGCGCTGGTCGCGGTGCCGCGCGGGCAATCCGAAGCGCTGGCGAAGCTCGGCGCATGAGCGAGACCTGGCAGACGCTGCTGACGCTGGGCGACAAGCTCGCGGCGCACGTGATGCTGTCGGCCGCCGCGCTCGCGCTCGGCATCGCGGTGGCGCTGCCGCTGGCGGTGTGGGCGAGCCGCTCGCGCAGCGTGGCGCGGGTGTCGCTCGGGCTCGCCAGCCTGATCCAGACCATCCCCGCGCTGGCGCTGCTCGCGCTGTTCTTTCCCGTCCTACTGAGCCTGCGCGCGGTGTTCGGGCCCGGCTTGCCGACGCTCGGCTTCCTGCCCGCGCTGCTCGCGCTGGCGCTCTA
>JAEWKG010000161.1 GCA_023386135.1 Pseudomonadota bacterium
CTCGCATCGAGCCCCGCGCCAGCGCGAACCGCAATCGGGCCAGGTGCGGCAGCGGCGACCGTCTCGGCGGTGTGGAAGCGGGTGACCTCGACCGGCGTGGCCGCAGCAGCAGGCGCGGCGAGCGACAGGAGGACGATAGCCGGCAGCAAAGCCTTCTTCATGGTGCGAACCTTTTCATGAAATGCCCCGAATAATCCGCCCATCGTACCAAATCGCCATGGCCGCGCGATGAACACCCGCGTGGAGGCGTGAACGGGTTGTTTACCATGCCGGCAGTAGTCCGGCGCCATGTCCTGTTCGATCGACCGCCGCGCCTGTCCCGTGCTCGTGACCGGAGGCGCGGGCTACATCGGCAGCCACGCCGTGCTCGCCCTGCGCGACGCCGGCTATCCGGTTGCAGTGATCGATAACCTTTCGTGGGGCTTCCGCTTCGCGGTGCCCGACGACGTGCCGTTCTTCGAAGGCGACATCGAGAACGCCGAGCTCCTGGCGCAGATCTTCGGCGTCCAGGGCACCCGCGCGGTGATGCACTTCGCCGGCTCGATCGTGGTGCCTGAATCGGTCGAGAACCCGCTCAAATACTATCATAACAACACCGCCAAGAGCCGCGCGCTGATCGAAGCGGTGGTCGCGGCGGGCGTGCCGCACATGATCTTCTCGAGCACCGCGGCGACCTACGGCGTGCCGGCCGTCAGCCAAGTGGCGGAAGATTGCCCGCAGGTGCCGATCAATCCCTACGGCTGGTCGAAGCTGATGACCGAGCGGATGCTCGCCGACACCGCCTTCGCGCATGACCTGAACTACTGCGCGCTCAGGTATTTCAACGTCGCCGGTGCCGATCCCGAAGGGCGCAGCGGCCAATCGACCGCGGGCGCCACGCACCTGATCAAGGTCGCGGTCGAAGCCGCGCTCGGCAAGCGCGAGCACGTCGCGGTGTTCGGCACCGACTACGACACGCCCGACGGCACCGGCGTGCGCGATTACATCCACGTTTCCGATCTCGCTGCCGCGCATGTCCATGCGCTGGAAGCGCTGATCGCCGATCCGGCGCGCTCGCTGCAGATGAACTGCGGCTATGGCCGAGGGTTCTCGGTGATGGAGGTGCTCGACGCGGTGGACCGGCTGACAAACCGGTCGATCGAGCGCCGCTTGGAGCCGCGCCGCGCGGGCGATCCCGCGTGCCTGGTGTCCGACAACGCGCGCATCCTTGCCACCCTGCCGTGGCGCCCGCAGCATGACGACCTCGCGACCATCGTCGCCCATGCGTTGCAGTGGGAGGAACGGCTCGGCACGATCCGCGCCGAAGCGGCCCGAGCGGCTTGATCCGTACTTGACGCGGGCCGCTCGGCTGACTAGGGGCGCGGCTTGCTTTTTCCGGCATCGGGGCTTGCTTCCGGTGCCGCAATTTTTTCAGGCAGACCGATGAAGATCCGCAACAGCCTCAAGTCCTTGAAGGACCGTCACCGCGACAACCGCGTCATTCGCCGCCGCGGCCGCACCTACGTCATCAACAAGACCAACCGCCGCTTCAAGGCCCGTCAGGGCTGATTCGCGCCGCGGCTTTCGGGTCGCGCTGGTCTTTTGCAAAGCCCCCGTCTCGGCGGGGGCTTTTTGCGTGTCGGTAGCTAGCGCGCAAAAAAAGGCCCCCGGCTTTCGCCGAGGGCCTGAAGTGCCACCCAAAAGTCGGAGAGGACTGACGGTGGTCGGGAACCTTACTTGCCGTTGCAGCGCGCGAGGTCGTCGGCCTCGAGCGCCTTGCCGCCGGCGGTGAAGGTCGACACGGTGCCGACTTCCTTGGCCAGGCGGGCGCAGACGATCGCCGGGCGGCTGGTGCCCTTGGGCGCCGCGCAGTTGGTCTCGGCGCACTTCCATACGAGGCCGCCGGCTACCGCGTTGGTCTTGGCAGCCGGAGCGCTCAGCTCGGCGCGGTAGTACGCGCCTTCCGCGGCGGCGGCGGGCGACGGGGCGATGGTGGTGCCGATCGACAGCGCGGTCCAGGCAAGCGCGCCGACGATGGCGAGGGGCTTGGCGCTGATGGGGAGAGAGAGGGTCATGGGTCGCATCCTTTGAAATTTGCCAAACGGGTTTTGATTCGATACCCGTTGCGAATCGCTACCTAATCGATTCGATTTTAAGTTGCAACCTAAAACTTACTTTCCACATTTATGCTGGCCGAATTCGCGTTACAAGGGTGCCAACGAGAGGATGCAAATGGACAAGCACAAGCTTCGCGAGCCCTTGCGGGAACTGAATGCCTGCGGTCTGCCCGAGGCGCTCGAGGTGATGGGCGAACGCTGGTCGTTCATGATCCTGCGCGCGAGCTTCAACGGCCTGCACCACTTCGAGGAATTCCTGACCGAGCTCGGCATCGCGCGGAACATCCTCTCCAACCGCCTCGCCAAGCTGGTCGAGCACGGCATCCTCGACCGGCAGCCGTGCGCGGACGACCGCCGGCGGATCGAATACCGCCTGACCGAGAAGGGCTTCGACCTCCTCCCCGCGATGATCGCGCTGCGCCAGTGGGGCCAGAAATACGCTGGCGAGTTCGTCGAGGATCCGGTGCTGGTCGACGAGCTCGACCGCCTGCCGATCGGCCCGACCTCGATCATGTCGCACGACGGCCGCGTTCTCGGGGGCAAGGACCTGCGCTTCGTCGCGCGTGCCGACCTCGGCAAGCGCGAGGACGGCACCTTCGCCGAGCCCGCAGGCGGATTCGACCGCGCGCGGGGCGACGAGGCGCCGGCACCGCTGCACATTGCCGCCGCCCGCTGAGCGGTCCGCCGCTCACCCCCGATAAACGCTACATCCTCATGCGCGGCCGCCTGTGGCGTGCGAGCAACCCCGCCCTAAACGAGGCCGAGCGGCAGCGTCAGGTCGACGCGCTGATGGCCGCCCGCCGCGCGGTCCGCGACGCCAAGGACGATGCCGCCGCGACGAAGCAGGCCCGCGCGGAGGTGCAGGCCGCCAAGGTCGCCTTGGGCGAACGTGGCGCGGTGTGGTGGAC
>JAEWKG010000170.1 GCA_023386135.1 Pseudomonadota bacterium
CAGTCGTCGCAGAACTCCGCGCTCGGTCCGGTGGGCGTGCGGGCGCGCGCGGCGGCGACCGCGTCCTTCACCGTGTCGTCGATCTGATCCTGCACCGCGCCGTCGCGCGTCCAACCGCCTGCCATGAGATGCTCCTTGCCGGATCAACCGGCGAGAGCAAGCACGCGTTCCCTTAAGTGCTTTAGCGCTTTTCGAACGGCTTGAGGCCGGTGCCGAGCATGTTCGGCCCCACCGCCAGCTTGTCGCCCGACCAATCGGCGACGAACGCGCTCGAGCGGCGGACATCGGGCGCAAAGCGGGCGTCGTTGCCGGCGATGGTCAGCCCGTCTGCCGAATGGGTGTGGTCCTCGGCGGCGACGGTGATGAAGGCGGAGTAGTTCTCCTTGTCGCGCCCCTGGACGAACCAGTTGTTGGTGATCTGGCCCGCCGACCCTTCGGGCAGGTCGATCATGTAGTTGGTCCCGCGCCCCGCCGAATCGTCGAAGCTGTTGGCCGCGACCTGCACCGCCTTCGCGCGGGATTTGAGGTAGTGCCCGCCGGTCCCGCGCTCGAAGCGGCTGCGGGTCACGCGCAGCAGGCCATAATCGCCGACGTAGACCGAATGCGCGCAGCCCGCTTCGTCCTCGCAATTGCCGAGGCCCGAGAAGGTGCTCTTGTCGATCACGATGGTGCCGGAGGGATCGCTGCCGGTGAGGATGCCCTGCTGGCTGTCGGTGAACCACGACTGCGCGACGGTGAGGTCGCCCTGCTCCAGCCGAATGCCGGCGCCGTTATGGTCCGGCACTGCCATGCCGCGGAAGGTGAGGCCGGAGATGCGCGCCGCCTTGCCGCGCAGCACGAGCGCGGCTTTGCCTTCGCAGGTCGTGCGCTCGAACACCGCCTTGCCCGGCTCGGCGGCGAGGTAGGTGACCGTGCCACCCTCCTGCACCGCGCATTGGCGATAGGTGCCCGGCGCAATCGAGATCGAGCCTTGGCCCTTGCCGATGGCGTTCACCGCATCCTGCAGGCTGCCATAGCCGCGCCCGGTCTCGACCACCGTGAACGGCTGAGGCGCGGACTGCGCCAGCACCGCTGCCACCGGGATCGCCGCCACCGCCAGCGCGGCGAGACCGCACACCAGCAGCACCGACGGACGAGCAGGCAAATCGCGGGCGAGGCTTTCCATGACGCCCGCGCTAAGGGAAATTGGTTAACAGGCGGCTAAAGCGCCCTCAGTCGTCCGTCCCCCACCGCCAGCGCCAGCCGCCGCGCGTGTGGCGGTGGACGATGACCACGAAGACGATGCTCAATACGGCGATCCCGGCAAAGGCCCCAACATTTTGCGGCCAGCCTCGCCCGGCCAGCAAACCGAACCCGAGCACCGCGCCCATGTAGGCCGCGAGCAGCGCCCAGCCCTGCCAAGCGATCGGCAGGCCGGCACCATAACCGTAGCGCTTGGCGGCGAACCAATCGCCCTCTTCGAAGAACTTGTGCAGCATCGTCAATCTCCCTTCGGCGGACGCCCGCGCTTGGCGGGTTTGGTCTTGCCGACATGGCAGCCGCGCGCTTCCAGCGCCTCGCGCAGCAGCACCTCGATCTGGGCGTTGGCGCTGCGCAGCTCGCCTGCCGCCAGGCGCTCGACCGCGGCGTGGACCGCCGGGTCGAGGCGCAAGGCAAAGGCCTTCTTCTGCTGCGCGTCAGCCATCGCGCGTTACTGGTAGAGCGTACCGGTGTTGACGACCGGCTGGGTATCCCGCTCGCCGCACAGCACGACCATCAGGTTGGAAACCATCGCCGCGCGGCGCTCGTCGTCGAGCTCGACCACGTTCTTGGCCGAGAGCTGCTCGAGCGCCATTTCGACCATCCCGACCGCGCCTTCGACCAGCGTCTTGCGCGCCGCGACCACGGCTTCGGCCTGCTGGCGGCGGAGCATCGCGCCGGCGATTTCCTGCGCATAGGCGAGGTGGGTGAAGCCGCACTCGTCGACCGTGATGCCGGCCTGCTTCAGCCGTGCGATCAGTTCGGTGCGCAGCTCTGCGCCCACCTCGTCGTGATGGCCGCGCAGGGTCACCTCGGCGTGCGTGAAGTCGTCGTACGGATAGCGCGCGCCGATGGTGCGCACCGCGGCTTCGATCTGGACGGTGACGAACGCCTTGTAATCGTCGACGTCGTAGAGCGCCTGCGCGGTATCGACCACGCGCCACACCACTTGCGCCGCCATTTCGATCGGGTTGCCGCGCAGGTCGTTGACCTTGATGCGTTCGGAAATGAGGTTGTTGGCGCGGACCGAAATCTTGCGCTTGCCCATCCACGGCCAGACCCAACGCAGCCCTTCGGTCCGGTCGGTGCCCGAATAGGCGCCGAACAGCGACAGCACCGCCGCCTGGTTGGGCTGGATCATGTAGAACCCGATCGACACGATCAGCGCGATCAGGCCGAAACCAACGAGTTCTCCGACAAAGGCGAACTTGGCGCCCTCGCTCGCCTCGTCCGGCGGAAAGCCGCCGGTAACGCGCCAAATTCCGAGCGCGATCACCGCAACCAGCACGAGCAGCATGAAATAGCCGTTGAACGCCCGCGCGGGCCGCTCCTGGCTGCGGACCATTCCGACTGGATCGGTCGACATGACGAATCACTCCCTGTTAAAAAGTGATATCATCTTTATATCAACCGGCGCGGCGGTCAATCGGAATTGCCGGCGACCTCCTCGCGGCGCTCGACCGGCGCCTTTCCGGCGGCGTCCATCACCAGCGCGTCGATCGCCTTCACCTGGGCGATGTAGGGCGCGTAGTAGGCGTCGAAGCAGCCTTCGTAGAACTTGAGCGCGCGTGCGTCGGCGCCCCTCGCGATCGACAGGCTGCCGTACGCGGCGTCGGTCATCCGTTTCCGGCACTTGTCGTCGGTCGGCTCCGGGTTCGGGAGAGCGGCCGCGAGCGACTGCACTTTCGCCAAATCTCCAGCGGAAAGCGTGAAGCGGCGATGCTCCAGCGTGTAGGGCGGCCACGGCGATCCGCTCTTGCTCTGGCGCGTGACGGAAGTCGCGGCACCGTCGGCGGCGACCGACCAGCTATGGATCAGTGCGCCCCACGACTTGACCTCGAACGCCAGCGCGGCGGGCGGAGCGGCCGGTTCTCGGGGCACGGTCTGGCAGGCGCCGAGCAGTGCGCAGGCCAACGGGATCGCCATCAATCGCATCGTGTTCCCCTCTCTATTCGTGCGCCCGGATCGCGTTGACGAAGTCCTGGCCGTAGGCTTCCAGCTTGCGCGCGCCGACCCCGCCGATCTCGGCCAGTTCGGACAGCGTCTGCGGCTTCATCGCGGCCATCTCGCGCAAGGTGGCGTCGTGGAAAATCACATAGGGCGGCAAGCCCGCGGTGCGCGCGAGCTCGCGGCGGACCTCGCGCAAGGCTTCGAACAGCGGATCGCCGACCGGGTTGGCCTCGCCGCCGCGGCGCCGCCGCGAGCGTGCCGAGGGCGGCGGGACGACGATCTCGACGCTCTGCTCGCCCTTGAGGATCGCCTTGGCCTCGCCGCCCAGTTGCAGCCCGCCGTGCTCGGTCGCAACCAGGCTGCCGCGCGCCTGCAATGCGCGGGCGACCGGCTGGAGCAGGCGCGCCTCATCCTCGCGAACGATGCCGAAGACGCTCAGGCGGTCGTGCCCGCGCTGGACCACCCGGTCGTCGGGGACGCCGGTGAGTACTTTCTGCAGGTGCCCGAAGCCGAAGCTCTGACCGGTGCGATACGCCGCGCTCAGCAGCTTCTGCGCGATCTCGGTCACGTCGGTGACACCGGGGGCCTCGAGGCAGTTGTCGCAATTGCCGCACTGTTCGGGCGGGTGCTCCCCGAAGTGCCGCAGCAACACCGCGCGGCGGCAGCCTGCGGTCTCGACCAGCCCCGCCAGCGCATCGAGCCGCGCGCGTTCGGACGCGCGTCTGTCCTCGGGGACTTCGGACAATCGCTGGCGCGCCTGCGCGAAATCGCCCGCGCCCCACAGCATCAGAGTCTGCGCCGGATCGCCGTCGCGGCCCGCGCGGCCGGTTTCCTGGTAGAACGCCTCGATCGACTTGGGGATGCCGGCATGGGCGACGAAGCGCACGTCGGGCTTGTCGATGCCCATGCCGAAGGCGATCGTGGCGACGATCACCATGTCCTCGCTCGCGACGAACGCGGCCTGGTTGGCGGCGCGGGCCTCCGGCTCGAGCCCCGCGTGATAGGCGCGCACCTCGCGCCCGCTGGCAGTCGCGAGCTGCTCGGCGAGCTTCTCCACCTTGGCGCGGGTCGGGGCATAGACGATGCCCGGCCCCGGCTCGGCGCGCATCAGGTCGGCGATCTGGCGCACGGGGTTGTCCCGGTGGCGGATCGCGTAGCGGATGTTCGGCCGGTCGAACCCGGCGACGATCAGGCCGTCCTCGGGGATTCCGAGCTGGACGAGGATGTCGGCCCGCGTGTGCGCGTCGGCGGTGGCGGTCAGCGCCAGGCGCGGGACGCCCGGGAAGGCATCCATCAGCGGGCGCAGCAGGCGGTAGTCGGGACGGAAGTCGTGGCCCCACTCGCTGACACAATGCGCCTCGTCGATCGCGAACAGCGCGACGCGGGCGTTCGACAGCAGCTCGCGGAACTGCGGCTGGCTGGCGCGCTCCGGGGCGACGTACAGGAGGTCGAGCTGGCCGGCGCGGAAGGCGTCCAGCGTCTCGCGCCAGTCGGCATCGGCGCTGGTCAGCGTGGCCGCGGCGATCCCGTTGGCGCGCGCGCTGCGCAGCTGGTCGTGCATCAGCGCGATCAGCGGGCTCACCACCACGCAGGTGCCCGGCAGCATCGTGGCGGGGAGCTGGTAGGTGAGCGACTTGCCCGCGCCGGTCGGCATCACCGCCAGCGTCGATTCTCCCGCCAGCACGCGCTCGATCACGTGCGGCTGCACCCCGCGAAAGTCGTCGAACCCGAACAGCGCGCGCAAGGTTGTGCGCGCGGCGTCGAGAGTGGGAGCTTCGCTTGCGACCGTCGCCATGCCGGTCCCTTGGCACAGCCGCTCTGCCGAGAAAATGCGCCCTTGTGGATTGCGGCGCAATTGCGGCGCCGGTAGGACCACCCTAGCCCCCACTCGCACGGAGATACCCATGAAGAAGTTCGCCCTCGCCCTCGCGCCCGTCACCTTCGCGCTCGCCGCGTGCGGCAGCTCCGACGACGCCTCGACCAAGGCGCAGGCCGACACGGTCGAGATGCCCGCCGACGAGGCCATGGCCAGCACCACCGAGACCCCTGCCGCCGACGCCAGCGCAAACGCTACCGCCGATGCGACTGCCGCGCCGAGCGACGCGGCGACCACCGCCACCGCCGAGGAAGCCGCGGTCAATGCCGCCGACGTCGCCGCCCGTGCACAAGCCGCCGCGGCCGGCGCCGACGCGACCACCGAGGCGACCCCGCAGTAAGCTTCGCGCTCAGAGCGCACACGAAAGGCGGGCGGTCGCGGCGGCGATTCGCCCGCTTTTCCTTTTTCGTGCGCGCGGTATGCAGGTGGGCATGCGCATCCTCGCCCTCGCCCCGCTCCTCCTCCTCGCCGCCTGCGGCCCATCGGACAGCGATCCCGGCCCCGGCGGGGTGACGGTCGGCGAGGCGAAGGCGCTCGACGATGCGGCCGAGATGCTCGACCACCGGCGTCTCCCGCCCGCCGCGATTGCCTCGCCCAGTCCCTCGCCTTCCGCCACGGGAGAAGCCAAATGAGCGGTATGGACCCCGAGCTGTTCGAGCAATTCATCGACCAGCTCGAACGCTATGTGCGCGAGCGGCTGATCCCCGCCGAGCGCGAGGTGATCGAGGCCGACCGCATCCCCGACGCGATCGTGCAGGAAATGCGCGACATGGGCCTGTTCGGATTGACGGTTCCCGAGGAGTACGGCGGCGCGGGCCTCTCGACCTCGCAGTACGCCCGCGTCGTGAAGACGATGGCCTACGCCGCGCCGGCCTACCGCTCGATCTTCTCGATCAACGTCGGGATGTTCAACAGCGCGATCAAGAACGGCGGCACGGAGGCCCAGAAGGCCGAGTGGTGGCCGCGCGTTGCCGCGGGCGAGATCGCCTGCTTCGGCCTGACCGAGCCGGGCTCGGGCTCCGACAGCGCGGCGATGGCGACCACCGCGCGGCCCGATCCCAGCGGCAACGGGTGGATCCTCAACGGAACCAAGCGCTACATCACCAACGCGCCGCACGCCGCGGTCGGGCTGATCATGGCCCGCACCGATAAGGAGGCGCTGCCCAAGAACGCGCACGTCAGCGCCTTCATCGTGCCGATGGACACGCCCGGCGTCACCGTCGGCAGCCCCGACC
>JAEWKG010000322.1 GCA_023386135.1 Pseudomonadota bacterium
GGCGCCCAACGGCGCCCACCTCAAGGGGCGCGGGCAGGCGCACGCCCATGTCAGCGGTTCTCGGCGTAGCCCGCGAGGCTCGAGAGCGGGATCCGCGAGCGCATGAACGTGCCGGTGCCGCGTCCGATCTCGTCGCCTTCCGCATCGACCAGCCGCGATTCGGCGACCAGCACCCGCTTGCGCCCGCTGATCCAGCGGCCTTCGGCCACCACCTCCCCGCCGCGCACGGGCTTGGTGAAGTGGAGGTTGAACGACGTGGTGAGGAGGAATCGGTCGGTCACCAGCGTATTCGCCGCGTAGAACGCCGCGTCGTCGAGCATCTTGAAGTAGATCGTCCCGTGCGCCGCGCCGGCAGCATGAAACACGCTTGGCTCGACGCTGAACGTCAGGCGCGACCGTCCTTCCGCCGGAATTTCCAGCCGCGAGGGGAACAACGCATTGACCGGCGCGGCACGGTAGAGCCGCTCGAGCGCGCGATGATGCAGCTCGGCTCCCGAAAGCTGTTCGGTCATCCCGTCAGGCGGCGTCACGATCCGACGCGTTGGTCAGCAGCGCGTAGAGCGTTTCGGTATCGTGCGCCTCGATCAGCGCGCGGTGCATGACCTCGTCGCGCACCATGCGCGATAGCGCAGCAAGGGCATGCAGGTGCGTTGCACCGGCGTTGGTGGGCGAGAGCAGTCCGATAACGAGATCGACCGGCAGCCGGTCGGCGGCCGCAAAGTCGACGGGCGATTCCAACCGCAGCAGCGCTGCGACGGGACGGGAAAGACCCTCGATCCGCGCATGCGGCAGCGCCACCCCGCGTCCGAATCCGGTGCTCCCGAGCGCCTCGCGTTCCTGCAACCCGTCGAGCACTGCCTCGCGGTCGAGCAGGTAGACCGACGCGAACCGGTCGGCCAGCGCGTCAAGGATGGCGGGTTTGTCGCCGGGCGCGGCGACCCACACGGCTTCGGGCAGGAGCTTGAAGATGGCGTTCATATGCTTGCGAGTCTTCAACGAACGAAGGGCAACCTGCCGGATTGGCAGGCCGAGCGAGGTGATCGGTGCGGCCGGTTCGGCCGAGGGAATAAGCAGCGAAGTCAGGCGGCTGCGTCGGCCCGCGGTTCGACCCAGCCGATCGAACCGTCGCGGCGGCGATAGACCATATTGTGACGGCCCGTGCCAGCGTTTTTGAACAGCATGGCGTTGGTGTCGCGCAGGTCGAGCATCATAACCGCATCGGCGACGCTCGCCTCGGGAATGTCGGCGGTGGTCTCGGCGATCACCACCGGGGTGTCGGCGACCTCGACTTCCTCGGACTCGGCATCCGGGGCGGCGAGGATGGTGTAGGCAGCGTCTTCCTGCTCGGCGACGAACTGCGCTTGTTCGTGCCGGTCCTGCAGGCGGCGTTTGTAACGGCGAAGCTGCTTGTCGATCTTCTCGGCGGCCTGATCGAGCGCCTGGTGCGCGTCCTGCGCGACGCCGTGCGCCTTCAAAATCAACCCGTGCATCACGTGGGTGACGATATCGCAGCTGAAGGCATTCGCCGGCGCCTTGCCGAAGGTCACCTGGCTGGAGATCGCTCGGTTGAAGTATTTCTCGACGATGGCGGTGAGGCGGTCGCTGACGTGTTCCTGCAGCGCGGCGCCGGTTTCGATCTGGTGTCCCGAAACGCGAATATCCATCGTCGGTCTAACTCCTGTACTTGCGTGACCCTCAAATGGCTAACGTCAGGCGGCCCAGATCGCTCCCTCGATCTTGCCGACGAATGCGGCGTGACGGGCCAATTCCTCGGCGGACGCCGTGTGCGGGCGAGCGGGGCGGAACGGCCGCTCGCGCGAAACGGCGCCAGGCATCGCGATGACGGTGGTCTCGGCGAGGCCAGCCGCGAGTTCTAGGCCGATCTGCCGCCCGCCGGTGAGCTCGACGTAGACCTGCGCCAAAAGCTCGGCATCGAGCAGCGCGCCGTGCTTGACGCGGTGGCTGCGGTCGATGCCGTAGCGGGTGCACAGCGCATCGAGCGACAGCTTGGCGCCGGGGTGCCGCCGCTTGGCGATGGCGACGGTGTCGATCATCCGGCTGAGGCAGATCGCCTCCAGCTCGCACAGGCCGAGCTCGTGGTTGAGGAAAGCGAAGTCGAATCCCGCGTTGTGCGCGACGAGGTGCGAGTCGGCGAGGAACTCGAGCAGCTCGTGACACTTGTCGCGGAAGCGCGGCTTGTCCGACAGGAACACCGCCGACAGCCCGTGCACCGCCTCGGCACCGGCCGGCATGTCGCGGTCGGGATTGAAATAGGCGTGGTAAGTGGCGCCGGTCGGCACGCGGTTGACCAGCTCGACGCAGCCGATCTCGACCATCCTGTCGCCGGTCTTGGGATCGAGCCCGGTGGTTTCGGTGTCGAAGACGATCTCGCGCATGTGCGGTCCATCTATCGGCCTGCGGACGCGGCCTTGCAAGGGGTCAGCGCGCAGTGAATTTCGCGATCAGCGCCTTCACTTGCTCCTCGGTCTCGCGCACCGACACGCCGGTATCGATGACATAGTCCGCGCGGGCGCGCTTCTCCGCATCGGGGACCTGCAGCGACAGGATGTGGGCGAACTTGTCTGACGTCATGCCCGGCCGCGCGAGCACGCGGGCGCGCTGTGCATCGGCGGGGGCGGAGACGACCGCAACGGCATCGACCGCGTCGGCACCGCCTTTCTCGAACAGCAGGGGAATGTCGAACACGACCAGCGGCCCGCCGCCGTGTTCGATCATGAACGCCTGGCGCTCGGCGGCGACCGCGGGGTGGACGATACGTTCGAGTCTTGCCAGCTGCTCGCGGTCGCCGAATACGCGCGCGCCCAGCGCCTCGCGCAGCACACCTTCAGGGCCGGTCGACCCCGGAAAGGCTGCCTCGATCTCAGGGAGCAGCGCGCCACGTGGCCCTTGCAAGCGCCGCACCGTAGCGTCGGCATCGAACACCGGCACTCCCGCCGCCTCGAACATCGCGGCGACGGTGGACTTGCCCATGCCAATGGAGCCGGTGAGGCCGAGGATGAAAGGCCGGCTCATGCCCCGAGCATCGCGCGTAGCTCAGCGTCGTGCTCGCGGGGCGGGGCGATGCCGAAGAATTTTTCGAACGCCAGAGCGGCCTGGCCGATCAGCATCGCCAAGCCATCGATCGTCTTGTGCCCGGCTGCCTTCGCGCCTGCGAGAAACGCGGTGTCGAGCGGATCGGTGACAATGTCGTAGGCGATCGCGCCCGGCGGCGCGTGGCTCCAATCGAACGCCAGCGGCGGCTGCCCGCGCATGCCGAGCGGCGAGGCATTCACCACGAGGTCGAGGCAGCCCTCCCGGTCGTCGAAGGCGAAGGCCGTCGGGTCGGCGAAATGCGCGAGGTCGACGGCATGGTGCTCCCCGCCGGGATCGAGTTCGTCGAGGATCGCGCGCGCTTTCGCGGCATCCCGCCCGGCCAGGACGATGACGAAATTCTCCCGCGCCAGCGCCGCGACGATCGCCCGGGCCGCGCCGCCGGTGCCGAGCACGCGAGCCATGCGGAAATAGTGCGTGGCGGCAAGATCGCTCCGCATAGGTTCGAGGAATCCGTCGGCGTCGGTGTTGTAGCCGACCAGTGCGTCTCCCTCACGGACGACGGTGTTCACGGCTCCAATCCGCGCGGCGAGCGGATCGAGGTGATCCAGGTGCGCGATCACCGCCTGCTTGTGCGGCATGGTGACGTTGCACCCGCGCCAGTCGCGATCGCCGCGGCGACTGGCGAAGTACTCGGCTAGCTCACCTGTCTCGACGCGCTGGCGGCGGTAGTCGGCGTCGAGGCCCAGCTTGTCGATCCACAGTCCATGGATGGTGGGCGACTTCGACTGCGCGATGGGATCGCCGATCACTTCGGCATAGTGGCTCATGACGCGATCTCGCCTTGCTCGCGCAGCGCGGCGAGCACCTGCAGCAGCGGCATCCCGAGGATCGTGAAATGGTCGCCCTCGAGGCGCTCGAACAACTGTACTCCGCGCGCCTCGATGCGGAACACGCCAACGCACCCGGCGACCTCGGGCCATTCCGCGTCGAGGTAAGCCTCGATAAAAGCGGGCGACAGCGGCCGCACCGCCAGTCGCGCGAGAGCGCCGCCGCTCCAGACAATCTCGCCACCGCGCGCCAAGGCGGCCGCGCTGTGCAACTCCATCGTCTTGCCCGCGAAAAAGGCGAGGTGACGTGCCGCTTCCTTTCGGTCAGCCGGCTTGTCGAACCGACGCCCGTCGCACACCACCAGGCTATCGCTGCCGAGCACGAGGTCACTCAAGCGCCCGCGCGACACGGAGAGCGCCTTTGCCTCCGCCAACGCTGCCGCGACATCCGCCGCCGCGGCACCTTCAAGGTCAGCCTCAATCGCTCGTTCGTCCATAGCGGCCGCCTCGCTGGTGAAGGCAATGCCAGCCGCCTCCAGCATCGCGCGGCGCGACGCGCTTTTGGACGCGAGAATTAAGGTCACGCGACGATCGGCCGGGCGGAACTGGCCGCATCGCGCGCGCCGCGTTCGGTGTAGAGGCGGATCACCGCCGCGGCGGTTTCCTCGATCGAGCGGCGGGTGACGTCGATCACCGGCCAGGCGTTGTCGGCGAACAGGCGGCGCGCGAACTTGACCTCGGCCGCCACCCGTTCGGCATCGACGTAGTCACTCTCGCGGCCCTCGGCGATGGTCAGCAGCCGGTTGCGGCGGATCTGGATCAGCCGCTCGGGCGCGGTCGTGAGGCCGACGATGAGCGGCTTGCGCAGGCTATAAAGCGCGGACGGCGGCGGGCTTTCCACCACCAGAGGGATGTTGGCGACCTTGTATCCGCGGTTGGCGAGGTAGATGCTGGTCGGCGTCTTCGAGCTGCGCGAGACCCCGGCGAGCAGGATGTCGGCTTCTTCCCAGTCCTCCCAGCCGATCCCGTCGTCGTGGGCGATGGTGTATTGGATCGCGTCGACGCGCGCGAAATAAGCCGCGTCCATCGAGTGCTGGCGACCGGGCCGACCGTGGGCCTCCTGACCGAGATGGCTTTCGAGCGCCTCGGTCACCGCATCGAGCACGGGCACCGCGGGCAGGCCGATCGCGCGGCAGTGCTCCTCCAACCGCTGGCGCGTCTCGGGATTGACCAGCGTGAACAGCACCAGGCCGGGGTGCGCGGCGATATCGGGCACGATCCGGTCGATATGTTGTTTCGATCGCACCATCGGCCAGAAGTGGCGCTGGACGTCGGCCTCGTCGAACTGGGCAAGCGCGGCTTTGGCGATCATCTCCAGCGTCTCGCCGGTCGAATCCGACAGCAGGTGGAGGTGAATGCGCGGCATCGGTGCGGACAATTCCGGCCTGTGGAGAAGGCCCGGCATAAACCACGGGAGGAAACCGCGGACAAGCTCGGGCGCCGATTCCATGCCCGCTGCCGGCCGGAAACCCGAACCCTTGTGGACATGGCGACAAGCTTTTCGACAGCCTGGGGACAGCGTGGACAACGATTCGTTGACGCGGAATTTCCATGATTCGATGCCCCGCCAACCCTGTTCAGGCCGGGAGAAATCGGGCAGGGCGCCGCAATCCCCGGTATCCACAGGGCCAACAGACTCCTTCATCTTCTTAAGAATCTCATTGGATTGGAAAAAAGAGGCATGCCCGGCGCGCTTCTCGATACTCTGAACGGCCATCGGGGCGAGCACGTGCCGATGTGGCTCATGCGCCAGGCGGGCCGCTACCTGCCCGAATACCGCGACCTGCGGGCCGAGAAGGGCGGCTTCCTGGCGCTGGTGTACGACGACGAGGCAGCGGCCGAGATCACCCTGCAGCCGGTGCGCCGGTTCGGGTTCGACGGCGCGATCCTGTTTTCCGACATCCTGATCGTGCCGCATGCGATGGGCCAGGATCTGACCTTTGGGCCGGGCGAGGGTCCGCGGCTGACTCCCCCGCTGGTCGATCATGCGCTGGAGAGCCTCCAGAGCGTCCCTGAGCGCCTCGAGGCGATCTACCGGACCGTGGCCAGGGTCCGCGCCGCTTTAAGCCCTGAGACCACCCTACTGGGCTTTGCCGGCAGCCCTTGGACCGTGGCCACCTACATGGTCGCCGGCGAGGGGTCGAAAGACCACCACGTCGCGCGCGAGATGGCCTATCGCGATCCAGTCGCTTTCGGTGAAATCATTGCCGCGATCGAAGCGGTGACGGTCGAGTATCTCGCCGGCCAGATCGCGGCCGGAGCCGAGGCAGTGCAGTTGTTCGATTCCTGGGCTGGCGCGCTCGCACCCGACGAGTTCGAGCGCTGGGTCATCGCGCCCAACGCGCGCATCGCCGCCGCGGTGCAGGCGCGTTGCCCGGGCGTGCCGGTGATCGGCTTTCCCAAAGGTGCCGGTGCCAAGCTCGCGGCGTATGCGCGCGAGACCGGAGTCGATGCGGTCGGGGTCGACGAGACCATCGATCCGGTCTGGGCCGCGCGCGAACTGCCCGCAGGACTGCCGGTGCAGGGCAACCTCGATCCGCTGCTGCTGCTCGCCGGGGGACCGCGCCTGGTCGAACGCACCGAGCAGATCCTGCGCGCCTTCGCCGACCGGCCGCACGTTTTCAATCTCGGCCACGGGATCGGCCAGCACACGCCGATCGCCAACGTCGAGCTGCTGCGCGACACGGTGCGACACTGGCGGGGGTGACGCGCGCGATGCGGTTTTCTAAAGGGCAGCCATGGAAAGCGCGCTCGCGATGACCTATCTCTGGCTCAAGGCCGGCCACGTGATCTTCATGATCTTCTGGATGGCGGGCCTGTTCATGCTCCCGCGCTACCTCGTCTACCACCAGGAAGCCGCGCCGGGTTCGCCGGAAGAAGCGATGTGGGCAGATCGCGAGCGCAAGCTGTTAAAGATAATTCTCTTGCCCTCGATAATCGTGGTCTGGGTGCTTGGCATCCTGCTCGCGACCACGCAGCATCTGTGGGACCAGCCCTGGCTCCACGCTAAGCTGTTCCTGGTGCTGCTGCTCTCGGGCTATCACGGCTACATGGCGGGGTACGCGAAGAAGCTGGCGCGCGGCGAGCGCTCGCTCACCGGCAAGCAACTGCGCCTCCTCAACGAGGTCCCGGGCGTCGTCGCCGCGGTGATCGTCATCCTGGTGATCGTCCGGCCCATCTAGGCCTGCGACGAGCTGTTCAGTCGCTCGATTGACGGCGGACCGGCACAAGATTATTCCCGCGGCCACCAACCGGCTTCCAAGGCCCTTGCACCTCTGACGCAAGGCCCGGTCCGCTTTCTCCAAGCCCAATGACCGGCCGGCCGCATCCCATTACGGAAATACCAAAATGCATCTCAAAGATTTGAAGAAGAAAGCCCCGGCCGAGCTCGTCGAGATGGCCGAGGAACTGGGCGTCGAAGGCGCCAGCACCATGCGCCGGCAGGACCTCATGTTCTGCATCCTGCGCGAGCTGGCCGAGGACGAGGAATACGAAGAGCCGATCATGGGCGTCGGCACCATCGAGGTGCTGCAGGACGGCTTCGGCTTCCTGCGCAGCCCCGAGGCGAACTACCTCGCCGGCCCGGACGATATCTACGTCTCGCCCAACCAGGTCCGCAAATGGGGCCTGCGCACCGGCGACACGGTCGAAGGCGAGATCCGCGCACCCAAGGACGGCGAGCGCTACTTCGCGCTGACCGGCCTCAAGAGCGTCAACTTCGAAGATCCCGACCAGGTTCGCCACCGGACCAACTTCGACAACCTGACCCCGCTCTATCCGGAATCGAAGCTGATTCTCGACACCGCCGACCCGACCGTGAAGGACAAGTCTGCGCGGGTGATCGACATCATCAGCCCCCAGGGCAAGGGCCAGCGCGCGCTGATCGTCGCCCCGCCGCGCACCGGTAAGACCGTGTTGCTGCAGAACATCGCCAAGGCGATCACCGATAACCACCCGGAAGTGTTCCTGATCGTCCTGCTGGTCGACGAGCGGCCCGAGGAAGTCACCGACATGCAGCGCAGCGTGAAGGGCGAGGTCATCTCCTCGACCTTCGACGAGCCGGCGACGCGCCACGTCCAGGTCGCCGAGATGGTGATCGAGAAGGCCAAGCGGCTGGTCGAGCACAAGAAGGACGTGGTGATCCTGCTCGATTCGATCACCCGCCAGGGGCGCGCCTACAACACCGTTGTGCCGAGCTCGGGCAAAGTGCTCACCGGCGGCGTCGATGCCAACGCATTGCAGCGTCCGAAGCGCTTCTTTGGCGCGGCGCGCAACATCGAGGAAGGCGGATCGCTGTCGATCATCGCCACCGCGCTGATCGATACCGGCAGCCGGATGGACGAGGTCATCTTCGAAGAGTTCAAGGGCACCGGTAACTCGGAAATCGTGCTCGACCGCAAGGTCGCCGACAAGCGCATCTTCCCCGCTCTCGACGTCGGCAAGTCCGGCACCCGCAAGGAAGAGCTGCTGGTCGAGAAGAACAACCTCTCGAAGATGTGGGTCCTCAGGCGCATTCTCATGCAG
>JAEWKG010000222.1 GCA_023386135.1 Pseudomonadota bacterium
GCCCACCCCAACGCCTCCCGCCTGCGGAGGGGTTCAGGAGGCGAGCAGGCTCGCGTTGCCGCCCGCGGCGGTGGTATCGATGCACACCACCCGCTCGGTCGCGAAGCGCGCGACGTAGTGCGGGCCGCCCGCCTTGGGGCCGGTGCCCGACAGACCTTCGCCGCCGAAGGGCTGGCTCTCCACCACCGCGCCGATCTGGTTGCGGTTGACGTAGAGGTTGCCCACCCGCGCCAGCCGCTCGACCGTGCGTCGGGTCTCGGCGATGCGGCTGTGGAGGCCCAAAGTGAGGCCGTAGCCAGTGGCGTTGATGTCCTCGATCACGCGCTCCAATTCGTCGCCGGCGAACCGCGCGACGTGGAGCACGGGGCCGAAGTTCTCGCGCGCGACATCGCGGATCGAGGCGATCTCGATGATCGTCGGCGGGACGAACGAGCCGGTCAGCCCGGCCGGAAGTTCGCGCCGCCACACCGGGCGGCCTTTCGCCTGCATGTCGGCAATGTGGCTTTGGAGCGAGCCTTTCGCCTCGGCGTCGATCACCGGACCGACATCGGTGGATGTGTCCTGTGGGTCGCCAATCACGAGCGCCTCAAACGCGCCCTTGATCATTTCGAGCATCGCGTCGGCGACATCGTCCTGCAGGTACAGCACCCGCAGCGCGCTGCAGCGCTGGCCGGCGCTCTGGAACGCGCTGGCGACCACGTCGCGGGTGACCTGCTCGGGCAGCGCCGAGCTGTCGACAATCATCGCGTTCTGGCCGCCGGTCTCCGCCACCAGCGTGGCGATCGGTCCGTCGCGATTGGCGAGGCTGCGGTTGATCGCGCGCGCGGTCTCGGTCGAGCCGGTGAACGCGACCCCCGCGATGCGCGGGTCGGAGGTGACGAGCTGGCCCACCTCGCCCGCGCCCGGCAGCAGCTGCAGCACCTCGGGCGGAATGCCCGCCTCGTGGCACAGCTTGATCGCGAGCGCCGCGATCAGCGGGGTTTGCTCGGCGGGCTTGGCGACCACCGTGTTGCCCGCGGCGAGCGCGGCGGCAGCGGGGCCGATGAAGATCGCCAGCGGGAAATTCCACGGGCTGATGGTGGCGAACACGCCGCGCCCGACCAGGCTCAGGCGGTTTTCCTCGCCGGTTGGGCCGGGGAGCGGGATCGGCGCGGAGAACAACCGCCGCGCCTCGCCGGCGTAGAAGCGCAGGAAATCGACCGCCTCGCGCAGTTCGAGCACGCCGTCGACCAGCGTCTTGCCCGCCTCGCGCTGGCAGAGGGAGATGAACTCGGCCGTGTGCGCCTCGAACGCGTCGGCGGCGGCCTCCAGCAGCAGCGCCCGCTTCTCGCCGCCGAGCGCGTTCCAGCCGGGCTGGATCGCCTCGGCCCGCGCAATGGCGTCGACGACCTGGGCGGCGGTTGCATCGCGGCAGGTGCCGATTTCGCTGCCATCCGTCGGCGACACGACCGGCGTTTCCGGAGCGTCACCCGCGCCGAACGTCGCTTCGGCGTTCCAGCGGGTGTTCCGCAGGCTGTTCAGCGCTTGATCGAGCGCTTCATTGACCAGCGGATCGGCCAGATCGACCCCCGCGCTGTTGGCGCGGTTGCCGAAGATGTCGCGCGGCAGCGGGATCGCCGGATTGCGCTTGGGCTCGGTCGCGGCCAGCTCGGCCACCGGGTCGCCGGTCAGCTCCGCCACCGGCACATCGGCATCGGCCATGCGGTTGACGAAGCTCGAATTCGCCCCGTTTTCCAATAGCCTGCGCACCAGGTAGGCGAGCAGGTCCTTGTGCCCCCCGACCGGCGCGTAGATCCTCACGCGGGTGCGCGCATTGCCTTCGATCCGCGCCAGCTCGCCGTAAACGTCCTCGCCCATCCCGTGGAGGCGCTGGAACTCGAACTCGCGGCCGCCCGCGAGCGCCTTGATCGCGCCGATGGTGTAGGCGTTGTGAGTGGCGAAGGCGGGAAAGATCGCGTCCTCGGCGTCGAGCAACTTGGCTGCGCAGGCGAGGTAGGAAACGTCGGTCGAGAGCTTGCGGGTGAACACCGGATAGTCGCCATAGCCGCCGACCTGCGAGAGTTTGATCTCACTGTCCCAATACGCGCCCTTGACCAGCCGCACGAACAGCCGCCGCCCATGCCGCCGGGCGAGCTTGGCAACCCAGTCGCACATGTGAACGCTGCGCTTCTGGTACGCCTGCAGCGCCAGCCCGAAGCCGGTCCAGCCGCCCTCGAAGAGCGTATCGTCGGCGACCAGCGCCTCGATGATGTCCATCGACAGCTCGAGCCGTTCGGCCTCCTCGGCGTCGATGGTGAAGTGCATCCCCCCGTCGCGCGCCTTGCCCGCCAGATCGCGGATCATCGGCACCAGCGCCGCTTTCGCCGCCTCGGCGTGGAGGAAATCGTAGCGCGGATAGAGCGCCGTGAGCTTGACCGAGATGCCCGGCGAATCCTGCCAGCCCGGCGCGGTCTCGCGCGACAGCCGCGCGATCGCGCCCTCGTAGCTGGCGCGATAGCGCTCGGCGTCGGCGAAGGTCATCGCCGCCTCACCCAGCATGTCGAAGCTGTGCTGCAGCCCCTTCGCCCGCTCGGGCGCGGCGCGCTTCAATGCCTCGTCGATCGTCCGGCCGAACACGAACTGCCCCCCCAGGATCTTCATCGCCTGCAGCGTCGCGGTGCGGATCACCGGTTCGCCCAGCCGCCCCATCGCCCGGCGCAGCGTCGCGCCCATCCCGCGCTGGTGCGCCTCGGGCGGGTCGAGTACCTCGCCGGTCAGCATCAGCGAGAAGGTCGCCGCGTTGACAAATGTCGAGCTCGATTCGCCGAGGTGCTCGCTCCAGTCGATGTCGCCGATCTTGTCCTTGATCAGCGCATCGGCGGTGCGGGTATCGGGCACCCGCAGCAGCGCCTCGGCGAGGCACATTAGTGCGATGCCTTCCTCGGTCGCGAGGCCGTAGGTCTGAAGAAAGGCGTCGAGGCCGCTCGCCTTGCGGGCGCGCGCGCCCTCGATCAGCTTGGCCGCGATCCGGGCCGCCTGACCGTGCACTGCGCTCGCCGGGGCGGCCTGGCGGATGCGCTCGGCGACGCATTCCTCCTCGGGCTGGCGATAGGCGAGGCGAAGGGCTTGGCGGTCGAGCGGGGCGGGTGCTGGCATGGCGGGCCACTGCACCCGGTTTCACTTGCAATCAAGGGCGCCAGAAAGCGCTGGACTCGCGAACGGGGCAGGGCGAGGCTGCGCGCGATTGGCCGGGGCGGCAGGGCATGGCGGCGAGCAGAACAGCGATCGATCCACACGCGCGCTGGTTGCGCGGGGCGTTTGCGCTGCTCGCGGCCGCGCTGCTGGCGATCGGCATCGACTGGGTGCGCGACAGGGCTCCGGCGCAGCCCGCGTTGAGCGCGGCGGACTGGGGCGGCGCGGGCTACGGACCGGCGGGGTTCGTGGAAGCCAGGCGCCAGCTCGACGCGCAGGTCGCGGGCCGCGAGGCGCTGCTGCGCGGCCAGCCCAACGACTGGCTGCACGAAGAAGCACTCGCCCGCGCGCTGATGCGTCGTTCCCGCCTCGCGACCGACTACGGCGACCTCGCGCGCGCCGATGCGATCCTGGCGAAGGCGGTCGGCGACTCGCATGCGCCGGCAGGTCCGCTCCTGAGCCGCGCGGCGGTGAGCATGATGGGCCACAAGCTCAGGCAGAGCGCCGCCGCGCTCGACACCATCGGCAAGTGGGCGGTCCCGCCCGACGACGGCGAGGAGAGCGAGATCGCGGGCCTGCGCGGCGACATCGCCTTTTACCGCGGCGATATGGCGGGAGCGCAGCAGTGGTACGACCGCTCGGCGGCGCTCGGCGGGGGGCCGGCGGCGGCGTACCGGCAAGCGAACCTCGCCAAGGCGCGCGGCGATTTCGGCGACGCGTTGGCGCAGTTCCACGACGCGGGAGGCCCGCGCGACACCCCCTTCGCGCACGCCTCCACCGCGCTGCAGATCGGCGCGGTCGAGCTCGCGCGCGGGAATTACCATGCGGCGGGCGAGTGGTTCGCCGCCGCCGACCGCCAATTCCCCGGATACTGGCTGTTCCAGGCGCACCGCGCGCAGGCGCTGGCGGTGGGCGGAGACCTTCCAGCCGGGATCGCCGCGATGCGCCGGGTCGCACAAACGGCGCCCGCCGCCGAAGTGATGGACGCGCTGGCGATGCTGTTGCGCGCGAATGGCGAGGCGGCCGAAAGCAAGCAGTGGGCCGCCCGCGCCGGCGCGGAATGGCAGCGCCGCCTCGCCCTCGCGCCCGAGGCTGCTTACGGTCATGCGCTCGAGCACGAACTGCTGTTCGGCACCCCAAAGCGCGCGCTCGAACTGGCGCAGGCCAACCTCGCCGCGAGGCCATTCGGGGAATCGCGGGTGCTCCTTGCCTCCGCGCTGATCGCGAACGGGCGGTATGGTGAGGCGCTCGGGCAGCTCGACCGCGCCGAGGCGGCGGGCTGGCACAGCGCGCCGCTCTACGCGCTCAAGGCGCAGGTGTTCGAGCTGACCGGCCGCGCCGACGACGCGAAACGCGCGCGAGATGCCTCGATTGCGCTCAACCCGCGCATCTTCGCGCCCGAGACCTCGCTGGTGTGGTTCTCGCACGGATGATCCTGCGGCGCCTCTGGCTCCTGCTTGCGCTGCTGCTCGCCGCGCCGGCGGCCGCGCACCTCACGCCCAACTCCGAAGTCCGCCTCGACTTCGGCGCACGCACAGTGACGGCGGACATCATCGTGCCGCAGGGCGAGTACGCCTATGCGACCGGCAATCCGGTCACCAACGACGCGGCATCGCAGTCGCTCGCCGGACGATACCTGGCCGCGCATATGTCCGTCCACGCCCCCGACGGCCGCGCGTGGACGGTGCGGATCGAGCGCGCCGAGTTCGTCCAGATTGCCGGCCCGCCAGACTTCCGCGCCACCGCTCTGCTCGCGCCGCCCGCGGGCGCGCCGGTCGACCGCCTCACGCTCGATTGGCGCGCGGTGATCGACACAGTCCCCAGCCACTTCGCGCTGATCGTCACCGGCGAGACGGGCGCGCGCGAGGTGCTCGGGGCGGTGCGGCAGGGGAGCTACGCGCTCGCCATCGACCGCTCGCAGGGCGCGGGCCGGGCATTCGCCGGCGCGGTGGGCATCGGGGCGCATCACATCCTGGGCGGCACCGACCACCTGATGTTCCTGCTCGCCCTGCTGCTGCCCGCGCCGCTGCTTGTCGCCGGCGGATCGTGGGCGGGGCGCAGGCCGCCGCGTGAGACGTTTATGCAGCTCGCCAAGATCGTCACCGCCTTCACCATCGGCCATAGCGTGACACTGGTCGGCGCGACGCTTGGCGGGTGGGCGCTGCCCGTGGCGCCGGTCGAGGTCGCGATCGCGGTGTCGGTGCTGGTCTCCGCGATCCATGCACTAAGGCCGCTGTTCCCTGGCCGCGAGCCGCTCATCGCCGGCGGCTTCGGCCTCGTCCACGGCCTGGCCTTTGCGACGCTGGTGCGCGACGCGGGCGTCGGCATGGCGAGTTCGGCGGTGGGGCTGCTCGGCTTCAACCTCGGGATCGAGCTGGTCCAGCTCGCGATCGTCTGCCTCGCGCTGCCCGCGCTGCTGATCCTGTCGGCGCGCCCGCGCTATGCCATGCTGCGAGTGACCGCCGGCGCGCTGTGCGCGGGCGCAGCCAGCGTATGGATCGCGGTGCGCACCAGCCTGATACCGGCCGCCGCCGCGCAGGTGCTCGATCTGGTGGTCGGCCAACTCGGCTGGGCCATCGCCGCGACGAGCGCGGCGGCGGTGATCGTGTGGCTGGCGGGCCGCAAGCGGGCGGCGCCCTCGCCCGCCTAGCTTACCCGAGCGACGATCGCCGGCACCTGCGGCAGCAGCTCGCGCGCGAGATATCGGGCACCAGCACTCCGAGGGGAATCGCCGCCGCCTCCACCGTCGCCAGCCGCAGCTTGCCCGCGCCCGCGCGCAGGGCCGCTTCGCCGGTCAGCCGCAGTGCGCCGGGGACGAACGCGCCGCCGCCCACGGCGGCGTCGCGGTTGGTGAGCGCGATCCGGTCCGCCTCGGCCTCGCGCGCCGCGTCCCGCGCGATGTTGCCGGCGCTCTGTCCGTGACGGACGATGATCAATTGGGAAGGCCAGTTCATGCCGTTCTCAAGCGCTCAGCGCGCGGGAACGGTTCCGGCGGGGACATCCTGGTGCGGTCGAGAAGACTCGAACTTCCACGGGCTTTCGCCCACAACGACCTCAACGTTGCGCGTCTACCAATTCCGCCACGACCGCACATCGGGATGAAAGAAGGGCCGGCGGACCGGCCCTCGGTAGGCGGGCGCCTCTAGCAACGGGTCAGGCGCTCCGCAAGCGCGATTAGGCCTCGGTTTGGGGCAAGAACGGTGCCGCGACCTCGGCCGGCACGCGCACCAGCCTGCCGCTGGCCTTGTCGAGCATCGCCCAGGTGCTCTTGACCGCCACCAGCCGCTTGCCGGCGGCGTCGCGAAACTCGACGCACCGGTCGAACTGCGCGCCCTTGGGCGGGTTGGGAATCCAGGTCTCGGCGGAGACGGTCTCGCCCAGTCCGACATTGCCGCGATAATCGATCTCGTGCCGGGTCACGACCCACACGTAGCGCTCGACGTGCGCCGGGTCGGCGACCGCGGACCAGTGCGCGGTGGCGATGTCCTGCACCCACTGCAGCCAGACGGCGTTATTGACGTGGCCAAGCTCGTCGATGTGCTCGGGTGCGGCGGTGAAGGCCTTGGCGAAGCGGTTGCTCATTCCGCCGCCATGTTGTCGATCAGCCGCGTCCCGCCGATCCGCGCCGCGACCAGCAAGCGCGCTGGCGCCTCCCCGAGCCGGTCGAGCGTCACCAGCGACTGCGCGTCCGCAAGCGTCGCGTAATCGACGCTGTCGTAACCGGCCTGCAGCAGGTGCGCCTCCAGCGCGGCCAGCGTCGGCGCGACAGCGCTGCCCGCCACCAGCGCCGCGATCGCCTCGCGCATCGCTTGCGGCAGCGCCGCTGCCTGTGCGCGCGCTGCGGGCGAGAGGTACTGGTTGCGGCTCGACAGCGCGAGGCCGTCCTCCTCGCGCACCGTGGGCACGCCGATGATCGCGCCGACATGGGGCGCGGTGAGGTCGAGATCGCGCGCCATGCGGCGGAGCACGGCGAGCTGCTGCCAGTCCTTCTCGCCGAAC
>JAEWKG010000327.1 GCA_023386135.1 Pseudomonadota bacterium
GCACCGGGCCTGGGCCTGGGGGGGGGTGCCGCGTTGGGCCGCAACCAGGCTCGCGGCCGCAAAAATCGTCCTCATGTCAGTCCCTCCATGCGAGGCGCCCCGGACTGGAGCGCATGTTTGACGGAAGGGCTTGGAGCGCCTGCCGGGCGGATCGGCAATCCGGCGGTCGATCAACCGCTTACGGCGAGTCACGGACGCGCAGGCTCTTCGACGAACGGCTGAAAATGGCGGCACGAACGGAACGCGGCGCGGATGTTGCGGTTGAAGCGGCACGAGCATTTTCACGCCGTCTTACGAGGGTCACGATGTCGAATATTCCCAATTCCGCTATGCCGCACGCCTACGCCGACGAGGAGGTCGGGCGCGACGAGCACCTCTCCGAAGAAGCCGAGACCGCGATTTCGACCGGCCTGATGATCGCCGGTGCGGCGCTGGCGGGCTACCTGCTGCTGAAGCTGCTCCGCTAGAGGCGGCGCATGTCGCGCGCCTCGGCCGGTACGCGCACGGTGAGGCCGTCGAACTCGCGCGTCAGCTCGATCTGGCACGAAAGTCGGCTCGTGCGGCAGGCGCCGGCGGCGAGGTCGAGCATGTCCTCCTCCTCCTCGCTCGGTGGCGGGAGGCGGTCGAACCATTCGGGCGCGACGATGACGTGGCAGGTGGAACAGGCCATCTGGCCTTCGCAAGTGCCTTCGAGCGGGAGACCTTTGGCCTGACCCAGCCGCAGCAGGTTGTCGCCCGCTTCGCCCTCGGCCTCGATCCGCTCCCCGCCGGGCGTCACGAAGCCGACCCGGATCATTGCGCGTCGGCTGCGGCGATGATGATGTCCGCCGCCTGCTCGACCTCGGCGGCGGTGGTGTAGCGCCCGAAGCCCAGGCGGATCGAGCTTTTGGCCTGCGCGTCCGAGAGGCCGATGGCGCGCAGCACGTGGCTGGTCGCGCCGGAACCGCTCGCGCAGGCGCTGCCGGCGGAAAACATCACCTCGCGGCAATCGCTCATCAGCCGGGCGACATCGAGGCCGTCCCGGCGGATGTTGAGGTTGCCCGGCCAGCGCTGCGTCGCGCTGCCGTTGAGCTCCCAGCCGGCGAAACGTGCCCGGGCGATGTTCCACAGTGTTCCGAGGTGTTCGGCGTCCCGATCGAGCGCTTCCTTCGCAAGTTTGGCTGCCGCGCCGAAGCCCGCGCACAGCGCCGGGCTGAGGGTGCCAGAGCGCAGGCCTTCCTGCAGCCCGCCGGTGATCTGCGGCGCGAGCTCCACCCCGTCGCGCACCCACAGCGCGCCGATTCCCTTCGGGCCGTAGAGCTTGTGCGCGCTGACCGCGATGAGGTCCGCCTCGGCCACCGGCACCTTGCCCATCGCCTGTACCGCGTCGCTCAGCAGCAGCGCGCCCGACTGCCGCGCCGCGGCAAGCCACGAAGGCTGGATCGTGCCGATCTCGTTGTTCACCTGCATCACCGCGACCAGCCTGGTGCCGGGGCGGAGCGGGGTGGCGGGGTCGGTCAGGCCTTCCCCGTCGACCGGCAGCTCGTAGGCATTGCCGAGCGCGCGGGCGGTGTCGCGCACCGAGGCATGCTCGATGGCGGAGTGGGCGATCGGCCCGTCGCCCGGCACGCCGCGCATCGCGAGGTTGACCGCCTCGCACGCGTTGCCTGTGAACACCACCCGCCCGCCAGGCGGCAGCAGCGCGGCGACCTGCTCGCGCGCCAGCTCCACCGCGGCCTTGGCCGCGCGGCCCATGCGGTGCGGGCTGTGGGGATTGGCGAAGTGCTCGTTGTCGAGCCATGCCAGCATCGCCTCGCGGGCTTCGGGGGCGAGCGGAGTGGTGGCCTGGTAGTCGAGGTAGATCATCGCCGCGCGCCCTAGCGGCGCCCGCGCGCCATTTCCAGCCACACCTCGCAGAACCGTTCGACCTCGGCGCGGGTGGTGGTCCAGCCGAAGCTCACGCGGATGGTGCGGTCGGCGATTTCGTCGGGCACGCCCATCGCGGTGAGGACATGGCTGCGCTTCATGGTGCCGGACGAGCACGCCGCGCCCTGACTGACCGCGATCCCCAGCATGTCGAACCGCATCAACTGCGCCTGTGCGGAGAGGCCCGGCATGGCGATGGCACGGATGTAGGGCGTGGGGTCGGACAGGCGGTCGGACAGCCACTCACCGCCCAAAGCGCGGACTTCGCTGGCGAGGGCATCGAGGGGCCTCCCCACTTCCGGATCGATGTACGGATCGGCGCATGCCTCCAGCGCCGCGACCATGCCCAACACCCCAGGCAGGTTCTCGGTCCCGCGTCGGTAGCCGCGCTCCTGCCCGCCGCCCGGGTGAAGCATCGCGAAATCCTTCACCAGCAGCGCGCCCACCCCCACCGGCCCACCGAACTTGTGCGCCGAGACGATCGCCATGTCGGCCATCTGTGGCAGCGCGAACTTGCCCGCGCTCTGCGCGCAGTCGACCAGAAGCAGGCCATCGTTGTCGTGCACGGTCTCCGCCGCGAAGCCGATGTGCTGCCTGTTGCCCGTTTCCGAATTGACGTGCTGAAGCGCGACCAGCGAGCGGTTCTCGGAATCATCGATCACCAGATCGGACGGTGTGCTTTTTTGCGACAAGGCGCGAAGGTCGGCTGCCCCGTCGCTCAGCACGGGCAAGGTCCACTCAGGGCGATCGCCGCGCAGGACGGCGTCGTGTTCGACGGCGCTGGCGATGTCGTGGACCGTGTTGCCTGTCTCGAACGCTAGCGCCGCCGCCTCGCTCGCGCCGGAGGTGAATATCACCTCTCCATCCCACGCGAGCGCCCCCTTCAATCGCTCGCGCGCGTCCTCCAGCGCGGCGCGCGCCCTCCTCCCCTCGGCGTGGGGGCTCGACGGATTGGCCCACAGCGCGAAGCCCTCCTCCATCGCGCGCTGCGCTTCGGGGCGCAGCGGGGTGGTGGCCGCGTGGTCGAGATAGATGCGCTGGATGGTCACGATTGCGATATTGGCCTGCAGCCCTATATAGCCGCGCACCCGCGAGGCGCCACCCGCGCGCTGCCGCGTCTCAGATAAAGCAGGTTCCGTAATGCCGTCAGTGATTTTCCCCGGCCCCGAAGGCCGTCTCGAAGGCCGTTACAGCCCCGGTCCGCGCCCGCGCGCGCCGGTGGCGATGATCCTCCACCCGCACCCCCACGGCGGCGGGACGATGAACGACCGGATGGTCCAGCGCCTGTACAAGACCTTCGTCGACCGCGGCTTCGCGACGCTGCGCTTCAACTTCCGTGGTGTCGGCCGCAGCCAGGGCAGCTTCGACAACGGCGTGGGCGAGCTCAGCGACGCCGCCTCGGCGCTCGACTGGGTGCAGTCGATCCACCCGGAAGCGCAGACCACCTGGGTCGCCGGCGTCAGCTTCGGGGCGCTGATCGGCATGCAGCTGCTCATGCGCCGGCCCGAGGTGCGCGGCTTCATCTCGGTCTCTGCGCCGGCGAACATGTACGACTTCAGCTTCCTCGCCCCGTGCCCGGCGAGCGGCATTTTCGTCCACGGTGCGCAGGATACCGTCGTGCAGCCGAGTTCGGTCGGCAAGCTGGTCGAGAAGCTGCGCACGCAGAAGCACATCACCATCCACCACGACGAGATCCCACGGGCGAACCATTTCTTCGAGAACGAGATCGAAGATATGATGAAGTCGGTCGACAACTACCTCGACTTCCGCCTCTCGCCCGACTGCCCGATCCGCTAAGCGGCTGAGATACCGTCCATTCGGTAGCAGGATGCAACGCGAAAGTGCTTCGGCAATTCACGATATGATGTAACATTGCTCGTCCGACGCCGGCCCCGAGACCGGCGCGAACACGAGGAGCGATGCGATGGCATACTTGCAGCAGAAGAGCTGGCGCGATCGTCCGGGCGCCATCGTCGCGGTGGTCGCGATCCACGGACTGATCGGATACGCGCTCATCACTGGACTGAAGTCGACGGGTTTCGTCACCCGTGACGATCCGCTGATCGGCGGAACGATCGAGGTCCCAATCACGCCTCCACCTCCGCCACCCAAACCGGAGCCGTCGCAGAAAGCCGATCCGGTCGAATTCAGTCATCCGACTTCGGTGCCAATGCCGCCGCTGCCGTTGCCGCCGCAGGGGCCGACGATTGATTCGACTACGGCGATGTTTCCGCCCACCGATCCCATCATCAAGGCGCCGCCGGGGCCGATGCCGGTGCCCTCAACCACACCGTCGCCCAAGTTCAGCCCCGTGGGTGTAAGGGCGCGCAACGACCCGGGCAGCTGGGTCACCACCAGCGACTACCGGTCGAGCTGGATCAACCGCGAGCTGGTCGGCACCGCGCGCTTCCGGCTGGAGATCGCGGCCGACGGCAAGGTGCAGAATTGCACCATTACCGGCAGCAGCGGCCACCCCGAGCTCGACGCCGCGACTTGCGCGCTCGTCACCCGCCGCGCGCGGTTCGATGCGGCCAAGGACGAAACCGGCGCGCGTACCAGCGGCAGCTACACCAACTCGGTGAAGTGGGAGCTGCCGGAGTAGACCGGCGCGGTCAGGGCTGCTCGCCGATCCGCATGACCGGCGAGCGGCCCTGCTTGTCCGGCACCGTCCAGATGCCCAGGTTGACCAGCGCGATAACCGCCAGGGCAAGCATCAGCACCGCCTGCCGCCGGCGGCCGGGCTGGCGCCAGAGGTAGATCGCCCCGCCGACCAGTGCGATCGCGAGGAGCATCAGCAGCGAGAGCACGGTGGACAGCATCGTGGCTGCGATAGCGGACGCTGGCGTGCCGGAACAGCCCGTCCGCGGCACCGTTTCTGAGGCGTAGCGCGAACCGTCGTTCGCGATCCGATCGGGACACTGAGCCATGAGCATTTTCGGCAAGATCAAGGACGCCATCTTCGGCACGGCGCACGCCACGCAAACCGCGCAGACGCATCCGGCCCCGGCACCGTCGGTGGATTCGACGCAATCACCCGGCACTGCCGCCCCGAACCCGGCGATCGCGCCCGGCACCACCACGCCGCTGGTCGATGTCGAAAACCACCTCGACAGCATGCCCGGCGCCGACCACCTCAACTGGCGCACCTCGATCGTCGACCTGATGAAGCTGCTTGGGATCGACAGCGACTACGAGTCGCGCAAGGCGTTGGCGCAGGAACTCGGTCGCAGCGACTACTCAGGTAGCGCGGAGGACAATGTCTGGTTGCACCGGCAGGTGATGAAGGGCCTGCACGACAACGGCGGCAAAGTGCCCGCGCAGTTCGTGGACTGACATCCGCGGCTGGTCCGGGCGGGATTTGACAGCCGCGCCGGGCACTTGCACAGCCGCGGCCATGACCGCAGCATCGTTCGCATTCTCGCGCCGCCAAACCCTTGCCGGGCTTGGCGGCGTTTCCGCATTGGCCCTGACCGGCTGCAAGACCATGACCGCCGCGACCACGGCCGATCCGCACGCGCTGCTCGACGAGATCGCGTGGAACCTGCTGCGGCACCAGCCGGAAGGGGCGACCTCGCTCGGCATCGACACCGATGCCAATGCCGACCTGCGTCGGAAGCTCAGCGATCGCTCGGCCGCGGGCCAGGCGGCGCTGGCAGCGACGCTGCGCAGCGATCTCGCCCGGGCGCGCAAGGTCGATCTCGCCAGCCTCGATCCCGCGACCCGCACCAGCTTCGAGGTGGTGGACAGCGCCTACGCCACCGCGCTCGACGGCTTCGCCCTGCCCTATGGCGATGTCGCTGTCGGCGGGTGGCGCAATTCGCCCTACGTGGTGATCCAGAACGTCGGCGCGTATCTCGACCTGCCGCGGTTCCTCGGGTCCGAGCATCCGGTGCGCGATGCCGCCGATGCCGAGGCCTATCTCGCGCGCCTGGCGCAGGTCCCGGCTGTGCTCGACGGAGAGCTCGACCGCATCCGCGAGGCGCGCGGCAAGGGGCTGGTCCCGCCCGCCTTCCTGCTCGACAAGGCGATCGCCGCGATGACTTCCTCGCTCGCCGATGCGCGCGGCGGCGGAGCCTACGTCGAAGGGCTGACCAGCCGCACCGGCTCGATTCCCGGCAACTGGGGCGAACGCGCCAAAGCCATCACCACAGGCCCGATCGTCGCCGCGCTCGAACGCCAGCTCGCCGAGCTCAAGACGGAGCGCGGGCTCGCCGGCAACGACCCCGGCATGTGGAGCCAGCCGCGCGGCGACGAGTATTACGCCTGGGCGCTGCGGGCGAGCACGACCACCCGGCTCACCCCTGACGAGATCCACCAGATCGGCCTTGCCCAACTCGACGAGATCCATGCGCGGATGGACACCATCCTGCAGGGCCTTGGCTACAAGACCGGCCCGGTTGGCCAGCGGATGAAGACCCTCGCCGAGGACAAGCGTTTCCAGTTCAAGGACGGCGACGCGGGCCGCGCGCAGATCATCCAGTTCATGAACGACCGCATCGCGTGGATCACCGCGCAGATGCCGCGCGCGTTCAACACCCTGGTCCATCCCAACCTCGAGGTCCGCCGCCTGCCGCCGGCGGAAGAGCCGGGCGCTCCCGGCGCCTATGGCGGGGCGGGCTCGAAGGACGGTAAGATCCCCGGCAAGGTGTGGCTCAACCTGCGCACCACCGACATGCACCGGACCTACACGCTGCCGACGCTGGCGCATCACGAGGCGATCCCGGGGCACATCTGGGAGGGCGAGTTCTCGCACTCGCTGCCGCTGATCCGCTCGATCCTCGCGTTCAATGCGTTCTCGGAAGGGTGGGCGCTGTATGCGGAACAATTGGCCGACGAACTCGGCGCATACGACGAGCATCCCGAATGGCGCCTCGGCTACCTGCAGGACCAGGCCTTCCGCGCCTGCCGCCTGATCGCCGACACCGGCCTCCACGCCAAGCGCTGGACCCGCCAGCAGGCGGTCGATCTGTTCGTCGAGAAGAACGGCGACAACGCCGAGGACATCGCCAGCGAAGTCGACCGGTACTGCTCGTGGCCGGGCCAGGCGTGCGGCTACAAGATCGGGCAGAACGAAATCCTGCGCCAGCGCGCCCGCGCACAAGCGGCGCTGGGCCCGCGCTATGATTTGAAAGCGTTCGACGACGCGGTGGTCAAGGGTGGCAACTCGCCGCTCGACGTGCTCGGCAAGACCATCGACCGCTACATCGCGGACACCAGGGCCTAGCGTCTTTCCCACGAAGCCGCCGGGCACTACCTTGCGCCGCAAGCAGCGGGAGTGAGCCATGGAATCGTTCGGCGCCGATCTCGAGACGATGCGGCGGCAGCCGCTGGCGGACCAGCACGTCGCGCTGCTGCGGGCCAATGGCGAGGAGCGGAGCTACCCAGCCGGCGCGATGCTGTTCGACGTCGGCGATCCGTGGGACCGCTTCGTTTACGTCACCGAGGGCGAGATCGAGATCGTCGACCCGTTCAGTGGCGAGCGGCTGCTCGATTCGACCATCGGCCCGACCCAGTTCGCGGGCGAGATCGGGTTCCTCAACGGCGGCAGCGTGATGGTGCCGATGCGTGCCGCGTCGGCCACCCGCACCATCGAGGTCGAGCGGCTGCGCATGCTCGACCTGATGTCTGAGGTACCCGAGCTGTCAGACCACGTCCTCACCGTGTTCTCCGCGCGGCGGCAACGTACGTTCGATGTCGGCGCGAGCGCGATCAAGGTGATCGGCGCGGACCGCGATCCCGCGGTGCAGGCATGCGAGCGGTTCCTCTCGCGCAACCGCATCCCGTTTCAGAGCTACGACCTCGACGGGCACGACCACGAGACCGTGGCGACCTGCCTGCTCACTGGGCACACGCCGGGCGTGGTGCTGGGCAAGGACCGCAAGCTCGACAATCCGACCCCTCTGGCACTGGCGCGCGAGCTGCGGCTCGACCTCGAGGTCTG
>JAEWKG010000267.1 GCA_023386135.1 Pseudomonadota bacterium
GCCGAACGTCGTGTCCTCGGAATTGAGGTTGAGCGCTGGGAACGTCAGCTGAAGCGCGATGAGGACGCCCATCGCGAATCCGACCACCGCCCAGAAGACCGTCAGGATCACGCCCCAACGGATCAGCTCGTCGTCATAGGTCAGCGACGCGCCTCGAGGGCGGACGATTCCGCCCGTGAGCGCCTGATAGTCGGCGTTACGCGCCGTGATGATCAGGCCGACGAGCGCGACGAGCATCACGATCACCAAATGTGCCCTCATGCCGCCATCGGCCGCGAGGATCGCGCCGAACAAGGCGAGCACTCCGATGCCCACCCACATGAAGCTCTTCGAAACCAGATTGACCATATTGCTCCCCGAACGGTGCTCCCTAACGCCGAGCCTTCGTTGAAAAATGATCTGGATCACCCACCACGGGTCTGGCGCCGCTCCGCGAACCTCACTTGATACGTTGGCCGCCGTCTAGCCAGTCCGGGAACCCAAATCCACCTGCACGTTTCAGCATGTTCGTGCCTTGTGCTACACCGGTGAAACGACAATTGGAGGCGGCATGCCATACGGACTGGGGGTTGCGATCATCGGCGTATCGCTGGTCATCGTGTTCGCGACCTTCGCATACCTTCTCGTGAACGCGCGCGGCTTGATGGCATTGTTCAAGCCAGTCTCTGGCGGCGAAATCAAGGCCGGTCCGGGGGCCCGCAAGACGTCTCGCAAGGGCGCGGCGATCGCACTGATAGTCCATTTTGTGGCATGGGCGGTCGCAGGATTTGCCTGGCTTTATCTGCTGGCCGACGTTCGCGCCAGCGCGCCCGACACGACGCCCTTGGAAGCGAGCGGGATTGTCGACGGAGAAACTGGCTCACAGAAATAATCGCCGGCGCCTAGCAAGGACGGCGGTTCATGATTTGCAGCCTCATGTAGCGAGCCACGGCGTGGGTTCCCTCAATTGAATCCCGTGGGTCCATTTGCAGGCGGCATCGCTGCGCGCTTCAGTGTCCGCTCAGGACGCGTAGTCGAATTACCGCATCTGGCCGCAGTCGGACCGTCTCCTTTTGGGAAGTAGCGGTGGAAAGGGGCCGCAATTTCAGGCGAGGCCGCTGAGCCGAAGGCCAATCCCGAGGGCGGCAGACCCGTAAGCACCGGCAGCGCGCTCAGCTTGAGCCGGAACACGGCTACGACGGCTCCCAGCGTGAGGAGAAGCGCGGGGATGTCGATGCTTACGAAGACCGGCAGCTCGACCACGCCGGTCAGCACGCGAACTTCCCGCAGCTCGGCGAACAAGGCGTGCAGGGCAAACCAGATCGCCAGGTTGAGGACCACGCCAACCACGGCGGCGGTAATCGTGGTTAGAGAGGCGGACAGCGCCCTTTTTCGCCTCAACCGTTCCGCGAAGGGCGCGCCGACGAATATCCAGAGGAAGCAGGGCATGAAGATCACACAGATGGTGAGGATCGCGCCCAAGGTGGCGGCGAGCAGCGGATCTAGCCCGCCTGGCTGGTGCATCGCAGCGAGGAAGTCGACGAACTGGGTCATCATGATGAGCGGGCCGGGCGTCATCTCCGCCATGCCAAACCCCTCGAGCATTTCGCCCGCCGTGACCCATCCGAGTGCCCCGATAGAAGGGATATGCGAATGTTGAATAGACACATCTGCGAACGGCATCAACTTGCATAGCACGAGCGTTTCGGGATTGATGCGCTGGGAACCACGCAGTCGAGGACTGCTCACAAGGGAGGGGCATGGTGGACAGCAGCGCGACACTTCGAACGCGAGGGGCGATGAAACGGCGGATGATGCTGCTCTTGATCAGCGCCGCGATGCCGAGCGCAGCGTTAGCGCAGCCCCCGGTGCCGGAGGAGCAAGAAATATCTGATTCGCCATCGGAAGCGGCGCGGCAGGTCACCGAAACCCAGGAAAACGAGGTCGTCGTCACTGGATCCCGCATCGCCCGAACGGACGCCAACTCGCTCGGCCCGATCACCACAATCACGCGCGAAGACATCCAATTCACCGCCCCGACCTCGGTGGGCGATCTCGTTCAGACGCTCCCGAATGTCGGAGTCAGCCTCAACAGCAACGGCACGCAGGGGACTTCTTTCGGCGTGTCGAGCATTAATCTGCGCTACCTGGGCAGCGCTGAAGGGAGCGGCAATCGCACGCTTGTCCTGGTCGATGGCCATCGCTGGGTGAACGCCGTCGGCGGCCGTGGCTTCCGAGACTTCGTGGACCTGAACACAATTCCGATCGGGCTTGTCGAGCGCGTCGAGGTGCTGAAGGACGGCGCATCAGCGATCTACGGCGCGGACGCGATCGCGGGCGTCGTCAACATCATCACGCGGCGGCAGATCGAAGGGTTGGAGCTCCACGCCCGCGTCGGGATCACCGAGGAAGGCGACAACCGGAACGTCAACGCCCACGCGAACTGGGGGACCGTCGGCCCCGTCTTTTCCGCGCTGGTTTCACTGAACTACAACGACACGCAGCCGCAGCTGACCAGCAGCCGAGCGCTGACCGCCCGTGCTCTAACCCCTCTAACTTCTCCACCGACGAGTCCGCGGGGCCTGTTCGTGCTGCCTGGCCTCGCCAACAACGCGTTTTTTGGCACCCCCGCTAATTTTGGACAGAACGCCGCCAACGCCCTCACGCGGCTTCCGGGCGTGCTGAACCCGGGCCTCGGCAATACGGCTGATAACAGCTTTCGCGTCGCACGGCTTCCGGGCGACGATTACAACACCATGGCGCAGGGACTCTACGCGATCGGCCCGAGCGAGCGTTACGGCGCATTCGGTCGCATTACGGCTCAGTTAGGCGCGGAGACGGAGGCGCGGATCGAGGCGCTCTACAATTTCCGGCGCTCCTCGCAGTTATTCTCGCCGGTGCTGCTCGACGTGCGCGGCTCGAACGGCTTCAGGATCTCGGCCGATCAGGCTTTCAATCCGTTCGGCACCGCGAACGGGGTTCCGGCCGCGAACGCGCTAACCTTTTCCGGAAACACGCTCCGAATCCAGCGCGTCCTGGAGGAAGTGGGCAACCGCAACAACGTCCAGGAGGTCGAGACCTGGCGAATCGCGGGTGGCGTCGAAGGCCGCTTCGATCTGGCCGGCGACTGGCGGTGGGATGCGTTCCTCTCCTATGCGGAGAATTCCGCCACCTTCGACGCGCTCAACCAGGTCAATCTCGAGAACATCTATGTGGCGCTCCATTCGCCCGCGTTATGCGCCGCTCGACCTGGATGCCTGCCCGTCAATCTGTTCGGCGAGATCACTCCGGCGATGGCCGATTACATGCGCTATGACGGCCATGACGAGCAGCAGGCCAGTCAGCTCGATTTCGCCCTGAACGTCTCGCGCACTCTCTTCGATCTGCCTGGAGGTCCGGTCGGGTTGGCGGGCGGCTACGAATATCGGCGGGAGGAAGCGGTCGACCGGCCGGACCTGTTCGCGGCAACGCCCTCCACCGTTCTTCCGCTCGTGGGCGGCGCGCAGCAGCTGCCGAGCACGGCTCAGGCGCGGGACCCGACGTCGGGCTCCTACGACCTCCACGAGGTCTACGCCGAGCTCAACCTGCCGATCCTCGCCGACATGCCGGGCGCCTATCGTCTCGATGTCGACGCCGCGATCCGCTATTCGGAGTATTCAACAGTCGGTGGGCGGGCCACGGCGAAGGTCGGCGGGGCATACCGGCCGATCCGGGACCTCGCTTTCCGCGGTACTTATTCTCAAGGGTTCAGAGCCCCCTCCATTCTCGAGCTCTACCAGGGTTCGCGACAAACCAACTTCCAGGCGGTCGATCCCTGCAACGGAGGCGGCGGCGGCCTGCCTGGCTGCGCGGGCGTGCCCGCGACCTATCACCAGAACCAGTTCGGAAGCGGCGCGATCGCGGGCGTGACGGCGGGCAACCGTAACCTTCGGGCGGAAACCGCCGCCACCTACAGCGCGGGCATGTCGTTCACGCCGACTTTCGTGCCCGGCCTGACGCTCACGGTGGACTGGTTCCGGATCAACGTCGAGGACGCGATCGCAGCGCAGAACGCCGCTCAGATCCTCAACCTGTGCGCACGCACCGGCGGCGGTTTCTGCGACCTCGTCCAACGCGCACCGACGGGAGAGGTGCTTCAGCTCACTCAGGCAGTGGTCAATCTCAACCGGATCGAGGTCGAGGGAATCGACGCGACCCTGCGTTACGGCCGCCGCGTCGGCCCCGGACGGCTCGAGGCGGCGGTCGATGTGGCCTATCTAGACGGCTTCCGCACGTTCACCCCGCAGGCCGACGGAACGGTGACGGTGGACGAGCGGGCCGGCCGCTCTGACCAGCCCCGCTCCACCTTCCCGCATTGGAAGGGCCAGGCGTCGCTTCGCTTCAGCACCGACAGCTGGGGTCTCGGCTGGCGGGCTCGCTACATCGGCGGCAGCGACGACATCCCCAACAATGCCGTGAACGGAGGACGGATCGACCCCATCACCTATCACGATCTCCAGGCGAACTTCAGCATCCTCGACGACCGCATGACGTTCGCCGTGGGTGTCGACAATTTGCTCAACAC
>JAEWKG010000280.1 GCA_023386135.1 Pseudomonadota bacterium
ACCTTGCCCCAGCGGCTAGGGGGCGGCGGGGGTTTTTCCGGGCCAGCGCGCCGGATCGGCAAAGTGACGCACCAGCGCGAGGGTCAGGACGAGGTCGTCGGCCGCCCCACCCAACTCCACCGCGGCCGCCTCGTCGCTCGGCTGGTGATAGCGTTCCGCGGTGTAGCGCTCGAATGCCGCGGCATTCGCAAAGGCGCTGGTGACCGAGACGGCCGGCACATCGCGCTGGAGCAGTGCCCACCCATCCTGGCGGCGCACGTAGCCTTGCGCCAGCGCCTCGTCGCTCTCCTTGCGCCCGGTTTGCGCCAGCACCTGCGCGATACCAGAGTCGAGCGGGGTCAGTCCCTTGCCGACGATGGCGACCGATCCGCCGTCGGGTGCCACCGCTACGGCATCGAGGTTGAACGCGGCGACGATCGAGTCGAGCGGCAGCGGCGGATTTTCCGCGAACGCCTGCGCGCCGAGAAGGCCCCACTCTTCGGCCGTGGTGGCGAGGAAATAGACGTCGCGCTCCATCCGCGGGCCGGCGGCAAGACGCTTGGCGAGCTCGGTCAGCACCGCCAGGCCGCTCGCGTTATCGACCGCGCCGTTGCAAATGAGGTCGGTCGCCGGCGGCTCGGCACAGCGGCCGAAGTGGTCCCAATGGGCCAGCAGCAGCACCGCTCCAGCGCTCGGACGACGCCCGGGTAGCTTGGCGATGAGGTTGAACGTGCGCACCGAGCCGGGGGTCGAGGTCGCCTCGAGCGAGGCGGTGAGATCGAGCGCAAGCGGCCGAAAATCTGGCGCAGCGGCGGTGGCGAGCAAGCCTGTCAGGCGATCCTCGCCAACCAGCGCCGCCATTGCGCTACGCGAGATGTACCCATCGATCGCCGAGCCGTCCTCGGCTCCAGCAAGCCGGTAGCTGCCGCGCCGCCGCTGCGCGGTGACCGTCGCCAGCTCGCGTTCGTCCTGCACTACCGCGAGCACCGCCGAGGCGCCGGCGCGGCGCAGCGCATCGCGTTGTTCGGATTGGCCCGCATGATCCCACAGCATGATCGCCACCCGGCCCGCGAGCGCCGAGCGGTCGAGCTGCTCGCCCGCTTCGCCGACGAACAGCACCGGCGCGCGCTCGACCAGGCCGCGGGTGCCGCTGGCGAAGACCGCCGCGGCGTCATCGGGCAAGGCGACCGGCCGGCCGCCGCGGTAGAACCGCACGCTGCTCTTGGCGGGGAGACTCCGCGATAGTTCGACCGGCGCGTACCACGGGTTGGCGGGGTCGTTCGTGCCCGATTCGAGGCCTGCCGCCTGCCATTCGCGGGCGAGGTAGCGCAGCGTCTTGGCCTCGCCCTCGGTGCCGGGCTGGCGGCCACCGAAGTCGTCGCTCGCGAGAATGCCGATGTGCTTCGCAAGCGCCGCCTCGATCGCGGCGCGGTCGCGCGGCGGGCGCGGGGTGGACGCGGGCGGGACCGGCGCGCAGGCCGCCACGAATGCCACGATCAACAACCACGCGGCACGCATCGTCTGCCCCTGGAAGAGTTTTACGGCCAGCAGCTTACTCGGTGGTCCAGCCGCCGTCGACGCTCCAGTTGGCGCCGGTGACGTTCTGCGCCTCGTCGCGGCACAGGAAAGCGGCGACAGCGCCGATCTCCGCCGGCTGGACGAATTTCTTGGTCGCCTGCTTCACCAGCAGCACGTCGTTGATCACCTGGTCGCGGGTCATCCCGCGCGCTTCCATGGTATCGGGAATCTGGTTCTCGACCAGCGAGGTCCAGACATAGCCCGGGCTGATGCAGTTGGCGGTCACGCCATAGGGCGCGACTTCCAGCGCGACGGTCTTGGTGAAGCCGTCGAGGCCGTGCTTCGCGGCGTTGTAAGCCGACTTGAACGGTGAGGCGACCTTGGAGTGCGCGCTCGCGGTGTTGATGATCCGGCCCCACCCTTGCGCCTTCATGTGCGGAACGGCGACCCGCGTGGTGTGGAACGCGGCGGTGAGGTTGAGCGCGATGATGAGGTCCCATTTGTCGACCGGGAACTCCTCAACCGGCGCAACGTGCTGCATGCCCGCGTTGTTGACCAGGATGTCGACCGGCCCCGCCCCGGCCATCAGCGCCTCGCACCCTTCGCGGGTGGTGAGGTCCGCCTCGACATGCGTGGCGCCCAGCTCCCCGCGCAGACCCGCGATGGTGTCGGCGTCGCCGAACCCGCTCAGGCCCACTACGGCCCCTTCCGCGCGCAGGGCGCGCGCAATGGCGAGTCCGATGCCGGAGGTCGAACCGGTGACCAGAGCGCGCTTGCCGTTCAGGAACATTTCCACCTCTCGATGACTTAATCGGCCAATCGGCCTTTGCAGTGCCTTCGCGAAGAGCGCAGGTACTGTCCAGCCATATCACGGGCCCGCGCGCAGAACGGGCCGGACAAAAAAAGGGGGTAGCATATGCGGCTCAACCGGTTCGATCCTTCGCGCATTCGTGTCGGCAGTGGCGGAGGCGGCGGTTTCCCTGGCGGCGGCGTTGGCGGAGCAGGCTGCGGGACCATCGTCATCGCGCTCATCGCGGCGCTGGTATTCGGAGTCGATCCTTCCTCGATGCTCGGCGGAATGCAGGGCGGCGCGCCGACCAGCGAGACGCAGAGCGACGGCTCGCCGCAGTCGGTCGAGGCGCTGTGTACCTCCAATGCCTACGCAACCGAGGCATGCAACACGTTGCAGTCGCTGAACGATACCTGGGAGCCGGAATTCCAGCGCGCGAAAATCCAGTTTTCGCAGCCGGAGCTGATCTTCTATTCGGGCCGCGTGAGCTCGGGCTGCGGTGCGGCCTCGAGCGCGGCCGGGCCGTTCTACTGCCCGGCGGACCAGAAGATCTACATCGATACCAGCTTCTACGACCAGCTGCAGCGCCAACTCGGCGCGAAGGGCGACTTCGCGCGCTACTACGTCGTGGCGCACGAGTATGGGCACCACATCCAGAACCTGACCGGCGTCGCCGACCAGATCCGCAGCGCCCAGAGCCAGAATCCGCGCGCGGCGAACCAGCTATCCGTGCGAATGGAGTTGCAGGCCGACTGCTACGCCGGTGTGTGGGCGGGCAAGAACCGCAACCTCATCGAACCGGGCGACTTCGAAGAAGGCATGACCGCTGCGAGCGCGATCGGCGACGATACGTTGACGCAAGGCCAGGTCAGCCCCGAAAACTTCACGCACGGCACAAGCGCGCAGCGAATGGAGGCCCTGCGCGCCGGCATGCAGAGCGCCGACGACTCGGTGTGCGACCGGTACACGCAGGTCTGACGCTGTGCGCCTCACGCTGCTCGCACTGACCCTTGTCACAATCGCCGCGCCCGCAGCCGCGCGCGATCAGGATCAGCCCGCTGCCGTACGCGAACCCGACGCGCAAGATGTGGCGATGACGCCGCTCCATGACCTCAACCTGGCGAAGACCGAGGTGCCGCCGCTCCTGCTGACAGCGATGAGCGATCCCTACTCCAGCGCCGACCTCAATCAGTGCCGGCAGATCGAGGCGGCCATTGCCGACCTGGATAGTGCGCTGGGCCCGGACATGGACGTGGCGAGCGGCACGCGTCAGCGGCTCAGCACTGGCCGCATGGCAAAGAGCGTCGTCGCTTCGTTCATCCCCTTCCGGGGCGTGCTGCGCGAACTGTCGGGGGCGGCCGAGCAGGAACGCATCTGGAACGCGGCGATCTATGCCGGCGCGGTGCGGCGCGGGTTCCTCAAGGGACTCGGCCAGCAGCGCGGATGCGACTACCCCGCGCGCCCGGCCTTCGCGCGGGTCGCGGTAAGTGCGCCCCCGCCGGTCAAGGCGAAGAAGGGCCAGGTCAAGGTCGCCTCGGCACCGGTAGCGCAGGAAACGGCCTATGTGTCCGAGCCGGTCGTGCAGGCGATCGCCAACCGCTGAGCGCCCAGGCAAACGGGGGCGGCTAGGCCGCCCCCGCGGGGTCCGCACGCGCCGGTGAGTGCGGCAGACCCCCTCGCCGATCGGGTCTTGTTTGGGGACTCATTCCCGCCGGCTTACTTGTCCTTTTCGATGCGCTCGATTTCGCGGTCGAGGCTTTCGAGCACTTGCGCGCGCACGTCGGCGCTCATCTCGGTCGCGCGCGCCACCTCGGCCCGCGCGGCGCGCAGGCTGCCCGCCGCAGGCGCCATCATGCGCTGGTGGCAGATGCGGATGACGCGCTTGCCGTCGGCCGAGGTGCTCTCGCTGACCCCGCCCGATCCGTCGCAGCTCATCACCACGGTGGGCGCGGCTGCCATCGCCACCCGAGCCGAACGCTGGGCATCGGCGGTGATGCGCGCGATCTCTTCGGGCGGCATCACCCGGCGTTCGATGTCGAGGTGGCTCAGCCGCTCGTCGAGCGCTTTCATCCGCTTCTCGAAGGCCTTTTCGTCGAACTTGCCGTCCTTGCCGACGCGGACGACGCGGTATTCGCGGTTCAGCGCGAGCGGATGCTCGCCGGCATGGTGGCCCTTACCGTCGCGGATGACGATCACGCGGCGTTCGCGGTGCGTCCCGTCGGGTGCCGCGTGCTCGATCACGTAGCTGCCATCGGCCGCATCCGGCGGCAGCGGCGCTTCGGGCGGCAGCGGCGCGGTCGGATCGACTGCGGCAATCGGGGCGTCGGGCGCGCGCGACGGCAACGGAGCACTGGGCGGCGCGGGCGGCAGCGGCGCTTCGACCGTGTCGTCCTGCGCGTAGCTGATCGAGGCGGTCAGCGGCACGAGCAGCACGCTGGCGCCGATGAGGAGCGCGCCGGTGCGCCGGCGGCGGATCGAGGGAGTGGTCATGGTCAGGTTCCTCAAACGGTGAACGATCGATTTGTCGCCCAGCACCGGGCAGGCCATCGGGGCGGCCAGCGCCCCGCGCGGTCCGGCGACGGTGCTGGCGATGAGCGCGGCGTAGGTCGCCCGCTCCAGCCGGTCGCAATGCTCGACCACGCGGGCGTCGCAAGCCGCCTCCTGGTCGCGGCGCATGGCGCGCCAGCCGAGCAGCGAGAGCGGATTGAACCAGTGCAGCGCGAACAGCGGCAGGGCCAGAAAGTTGAACGCGAGGTCGTGCGCGCGGTGATGCGAGAGCTCGTGCGCCAGGGCGAGGTCGCGGGCGCGGCGGTCGGTCGATGCCATGAATCCGGGCGGCAGCGCGATGACCTTGTCGAGCACGCCGAACGCGAGCGGCGACGCGGTCGCCGGGGTTTCGAGCAGCCGCACCCGGCCGGCGATGCCGACGGGCAGCGCATGCTCGAGTAGCTCGCGGCGGAGCTGGTAATACGAGACGAGGCGCGAGAGCGCGTAGATGACGGCACCCGCGATCCAGACGGTGACCAGCACCGCGCTCCAGTCGATCCACGACGAGGCGGTCGCGACAGGAGCGGCCTGCACCGGCGCTGCGACCAGCATCAATTCCGGGGTAGTCATCTGTGCGGGTGCCGGCGCAAGCCACGCGGGCAGCACAATGGGCGGCAGCGCAAGGCGGAGGATCGGCACGAACCACAGCGCATAGGCGGCCTTGGCGCCGAAGTGGCGCGCGACCGGGCGGCGGAGGACCAGCGCGGCGGCGATCAGCGCGCCGGTCCACACGAGCGTGTCGAAGAGCCAGCTCATCGCCGAAGCTCCTTCAGCAGCGCTTCGATCTCGGCGAGGTCCTGCTCGGTCAGCGGCTCGCTTTCGGCGAGGTGCGCGAACAGCGGCGCGGCGCGGCCGCCGAACAGGCGGGCCACGAGGCGCTTGGACTCGCTGCCAACGTACTCGGCGCGGGCAATGAGCGGGGTGTAGAG
>JAEWKG010000287.1 GCA_023386135.1 Pseudomonadota bacterium
GGCGGAAGCAGCGCGCCCGCGCCGATGCGCGCGCCGGTGCTCGCGTCGATCTCGGCGCCGGCCGGCGCAGTGACGCCTATATACAACGGCCCTGCCATGACTGTGGTAAGGGGGACGGAGCCGACCAGCTACCAGGTCGGTTCGCTGGGGGGCTCGCAATGAAACCTGTTCTGACCGCAATCGCGGCGCTCGCGCTCGCCGGGGCCGGCCTGTCCGCTCCGGCTCACGCGCAGGATGCGATCCACGCCGGCACCATCGAAGTGCCGGTGAACAAGAGTCAGGTCGTCTCCGCCGACCGCGCCATCGCCCGCGCGATGGTCGGCAACGCGGAAGTGGCCGATGTGCTGCCGATCAGCGAACAGTCGGTCTATGTGCTGGGCAAGAAGTTCGGCACCACCAGCCTGACGCTCTATGACGGGGCCAACCGCGTGATCGCGGTGATGGACATCGAGGTGGGTCCGGATGTCGAGGGCCTGCGCAGCCAGCTCGCGGACCTTGTCCCCGGCCAGCCGATCGAGGCGCGCATTTCCGCCGGCAACCTGGTGCTGACCGGCATGGTCAACGACCCCGGCGCCGCCGCCCGCGCGGCCCAGCTCGCCAGGGCCTATGCCGGCGACCAGGTGATCAACATGCTGCAGGTGGGCGGCAGCCAGCAGGTGATGCTGGAGGTCAAGTTCGCCGAGGTGAACCGCCAGATCGGCGAGCGGCTGGGCGTGTCGGGCTTCGGCCTGTCCAACAACGGCACCTTCAGCGGGGCGATCGGCGATGGCGCCGGATTGAGCGCGCAGAACGGGCTGACGCTGGGGGCGATCGTCGATTCGTTCGGCGTGCTCAGCAAGTCGTTCAACATCGGCGCGCTCAACATCGACGCGACGCTCGACATACTCGAGCGGCGGGGGCTTTCGAAGACGCTGGCCGAGCCGACGCTGGTCGCGCTGTCGGGCGAGAAGGCTTCGTTCCTCGCCGGTGGCGAGTTCCCGATCCCCGTCGCGCAGAGCAGCAGCGGCGGCGGCAGTGGCGGCGGCGCGAGCGCGATCACGGTCGAGTTCAAGCCGTTCGGCGTCAGCCTCGGCTTCACCCCCACCGTGCTCAGCGACAAGGTCATCAGCCTGGTGGTGGAGCCGGAGGTCAGCTCGATCGATTCGAGCGCCTCGGTCACCGTCAACGGGTTGAGCGTGCCGGGCCTGCAGACCCGCCGCGCCAGCACCACGGTGGAGCTGCGCGACGGCGAGAGCTTCGCCATCGCCGGCCTGCTGCGCAACGATTTCACCACCACGGTCAAGCAGCTTCCGCTGCTCGGCAGCATCCCGATCCTGGGCGCGCTGTTCCGTTCCTCGAGCTTCCAGAAGGGCGAGACCGAGCTGATGATCGTGGTCACGCCGCGGCTGGTCGCGCCGATCCGGCCCCAGCAGGTGCGCCTGCCGACCGACCGGATCGCCGATCCCAAGCCGACCGACGTGCTCACCACCGGCGACAGCTATCGCCCGGTCGCGCTGCCGCCGGTTGCGGGCGCGATGCCGGTCGATGCCGCGATGTCGCCACCGCAGGCCGCGGCGGCTCCGACCGAGCTTCCGGCTGCCGCCGCCGCGAACAAGCAGGGAGATGGCTATGACTTCTAAGCTTCGCCGCGTCGCTCTCGCCGCGGCCGCCGTCGCCGCGCTGGGCGCGTGCACCCACGCCTATCCGGGCCGCGAACTGTCCCACATGGGCGACGCCAACCGGATGACGATGGCCGCGCAGGTGGTCGATCCCGATCCGCAGTACGATACGCTCAACCCGCCCACCAGCGGCGAGCACGCCGGCCAGGCGGCCGAACGCTATCGCACCGACAAGGTGAAGCAGCCGGTGCGCGAAACCGTCACCGCTTCGTCGTCCTCCTCCGGTCCGAGCTGAGGAGAGTGCGTGATGCTTGCTCGGCGAGGCCGGTTCTGGGGTGACGACAGCGCGGCGGTGGCCGCGATCTACGCCATTGCGCTCCCCGCGCTGATCCTCGTGGGCGGGGTGGCGTTCGACTACACCCGCCTCGTCGGCATGGACACCGAGCTCCAGAACGGCGCCGACCAGGCCGCACTCGCGGGGGCGACCCAACTCGACAAGGGCACCAACGCCTGCGCCCGCGCGGGCAACGCCGCGGTCGGCATGCTGCGCAACGTCACGCTATTCTCCGCCACCGGCAACGATGTGCAGTTCAACGGCGGCGCCACGATCACGCTGGCAGCTGACCAATGCGCCGCTTTCACCGGCACAAACGCCTTCAGCGTCCGCTTCTTCAAAACTTACGTAGCGCAAGGCGATGCCGGCAACGTTCTCGCCACTACCGACGCCGACGCCCGCTACGTCGAGGTGCGCGCCGACGAGGAAACGACGCGCTATTCGTTCACCCCGATCGCTCCGCTGCTGCGCACCCTTACCGCCCGCGCCGTCGCGAGCATGGGCGGCGCGATCTGCGGCACGGCGGCGCTGTCGTACTGTAACCCGAGCCTGCCGGTCGGGTTCGATGCCGATAGCTACAAGGGCCGCGGCATCCTCGTCGGCGCCATGGACAAGAACTTCGACGGGGCGAACGGCACCTGGGGTTATCTCAAGATCCCCCCGAGCAACAACGCCAACGGGGTGGAAACCGTTCTGGCGCAGGACGAGCCTGCCATCGAGTGCCGCTCGGCCGACGCCAGTCCGATCGCGCTGCCCGGCTCCGCATCGGGGCTCGTCCGCGCGATCAACACCCGGTTCGACATCTTCGACAACAACATCGTCAATAACAACCAACCCTGCGAAGTGCTGAGCGACTGCGGCCCCGCGGCGAATGTGATCAAGGATCTCGTGAAGAGTTCGGGCAACAAGTGGGTGCTGCCAGGCATCCAGTTCTCGCCGATCGCGAAAGGCACCAGCACCTACGATCCGACCAAGAAATACCAGAACGGCACCGTTCCGGACTCGATGGGCCTGCCGCGCGATCTGTGCCACTACGCCAGCTACGGCGCGAGCTGCAAGAGCCTCGGCAGCATCGGCGATATCGGCAACGGCAACTGGGCCCGTGCGGATTATTTCTCCAAGTATCATTCCGGCCGGGCACCCTCCAACGCAAGCACGATTACACGCTACGAGACGTATCTGTGGGAGCAGGCGCAAGGCTACCTGCCGTCGCTCAACAACATTTCCGGCGGCAGCAAGGGCACGCAGTACAGCCAGCCCGTGACCGTCGCCGCCAGCGGCAGCGCTTACGACCGCCGGGTGCTGACAGTTGCCTTCACTCGAGGGACGGGCGGGGTCTGCCCAAGCGCGAACGACCCTGTCAAAGTCGACTCATGGGTTGACGTGTTCTTCGTCCAGCCCGGCGTGAGCAAGCGCGGAAACTATCCGGCGGGCGTCCAGGAAAACAGCAGCGATCCGATCTACTTCGAGATCATCGGGAAATCGAAAAACGCCGGGAAAAAGCAGCTTACCCAGCGCGACAAGCCGTATCTCGTCGAATGAGCCGGCGCTTCCTCTCCAAGTTCGTCAGGGACAGCAGCGCGTCTGCGGGGGCCGAAATGGCGTTGGTGATGCCGATGCTGTTTGCGCTCATTTTCACGACCTTCGAGGGCGGCAATTACATGTGGACCGAGCACAAGGTGCTCAAGGGTGTACGCGACGGGGCGCGCTTCGCCGCGCGGCTGCCGTTCGACTATTACAACTGTGCCAACACCGGCCTGGTCACCCCGACCGGCACTCTCACCGCGGCGACGACCGATTCCGCGGCGACGCGCGTGACCCAGATCAAGAACCTGACCCGCACAGGTCAGTTGAGCGGCGGGTCGGCGAAAGTATCGGGCTGGACCGACGCGCAGATCGAGGTGAACGTCTCGTGCAACGCAACCTACACACAGGGGCTCTATTCCTCGGTGGCCGGCGGTGCGCCGGTGGTGACGGTCCGGATCAACGACAACGGAGTGCCCTATCCGTCGATCCTCGGCCTGCTCGGCTTTAACACTAGTGGCCTGGTCGTGCGCGCCCGGGCCAGCGCCGCGGTGACCGGACTGTGATCCGCCTGCGCTCCTTCGCGCGTGACGAGCGCGCCACCTCGGCCGCCGAGTTCGCGCTGGTGCTGCCGGTGATGCTGTTCTTCCTGCTCGGCATCATCGATGTCGGCCGCTTCATGTGGTACGTCAGCCAAGCGGAGAAGGCGACCCAGATCGGCGCCCGCTGGGCCGTGGTTACCGACATGATTCCTAGCGGGTTGGCAGGGTACAGTTATGCCACCAGCGGCGGTCTCGCTCAGGGGACTGTGGTGCCCAAGGCCAGCTTCCCGGGGATGACCTGCACCTCCACCACCTGCACTTGCAAGACGGGCGGAACATGCGCCTTCGGTACTGCCCGCAACGCGACGGCGTTCAACCTGCTCGTCGGCCGAATGAAGGAAATCTACGGGGGCATCGGGTCGGCGAATGTCGAGGTCGACTACGATTGGTCCGGCCTCGGCTACGCGGGCGATCCCAATGGCTCCGACGTCGATCCCTTGGTGACGGTGCGCGTCAAGAACCTGCCGTTTCGGCCGATTTTCCTCGGCCAGATTTTCAATTTCGGCCTCCCCGACATGAACTACTCCCTGACCATGGAAGACGGCGCGGGGACTTATGCGAACTGAATCCGGCACCAGCCGCCAGCCTGCCTACGCCGCGCCCCGCCGAGGGCGCGCGAACCTACCGGGTGCACAATGACCGACCATACATCCCCCTTCCTGTTGCGAGATACCGTGAGCGATATCCTGTCCGGCCATGCCCTGATCGTTGCCGACAGCCGGCACATCGAAGAGTTGCGCGGGGCCGTCAGCGGCGGCCGCATCGAAGCCGCGACTTTGGTCGCGCTGCCGGCGGACGCCGGGCTTTCGAAGGCGATGCTCGATGGCGCGCGTGTGCTGGTGCTGGAAGTGGATGCCGACAGCGACGCGTCGCTGCGGCGCCTTGCCGCGGTGCGCGTGAGCCACCCCGGGCTCGCGGTCATCGCCGCGGTCCAGAGCGCCGGGGTCGCGCTGGTACGCGCGCTGGTTCGCCAGGGCGTGGCCGACGTCGCCGGCCTGCCGTTCGCACCCTCGCAACTCGAGGAGCAACTGCTCGACGCGTTGTCGAGCCAGACCCAGCGCGAAGCGACTGGAGAGCTCGGCAAGGCGATTGCGGTGATCGGCGCGACCGGCGGATGCGGGGCAACCAGCGTGCTGACGCACCTCGCTGCAGTGCTCGCCAAGGCCAATCCCGGCCAGCGCGGAGTGTGCCTGATCGACCTCGATTTGCAGAAGGGCAGCACTGCCTCGTTCCTGGGCATGGAGCCCAAGGTGACGATCCAGACGCTGATCGACGCCGGCGCGCGCCTCGACCGCGAACTGATGCTCAGCGCTGTGCTCGATAGCGGCAACGGCTTCAGCGTGCTTGCCGCTCCCGAAGCCATTTCGCCGATCGACCGGATCGACGTCGATCACCTACTGTCGATTGTCAGCTTGGCGCGCAGCGAATTCGATTACGTGCTGATCGACCTGCCCCCGCTGTGGACGGACTGGACCCTCTCGTTGGTGAGCTGGGCCAACCAGGTGGTCCTGCTTACCGACTCTTCCATCGCGAACCTGCGTCAGGCGCGGCGCACGGCGAGCCTGCTGGGCAGCGTCGATGTTCCCGCGAGCCGGATGTCGATGGTCGTCAACCGGATGGAGAACAAGCTGTTCGGCACGGCCAGGGTCGGCGACTTTGCCCGAGCTCTGGGATGCGATGAAGTGACCAGCATCGCCGATTGCGGTCCATCGCTGCGCGCCGCGCAGGATCAGGGCCTGCTGCTGACAGCGGTGCAGTCCAAGACCAGGTTCTCCGCCGATATCGCACGCCTTGCCGACGCGATCCTTGCAGGCGGCGATCCCGCATGAGCCAGTGGTCGCTCAGGAGCCCGACGAAGCCGGTGCCGGTCAAGACCGTGGAGCCCCCCGTCGACGAGGCGCCGCAGGTGGCGGCCAATGCCAACGTTCCGCTGGACCGCAAGCTCTCGTTGAAAGTGTCGATCCACCGGGCGCTGCTCGACAAGATCAACCTGGCGGCGCTCGACCAGTTGCCCCGCGCGCAGATCGAGGTCGAAGTGCGCGATATCGTGCAGGAGCTCCTTCAAGAGCGGCTCGAGACGCTGAACGCCGCCGAGCGCGACGAACTGGTGGTCGAAGTTCTTGACGAACTCTTGGGGCTGGGTCCGCTCGAACCCCTGCTCAAGGACGAGAGCATCACCGACATCCTGGTCAATGGCTACCTGACTGTGTTCGTCGAGCGGGGCGGTCTTCTCGAACGGGTGCCGACGCGCTTCCAGGATGAAAAGCACCTGCTGCGGATCATCCAGAAGATCGTCAGTGCGGTCGGCCGCCGGATCGACGAGAGTTCACCGTTCGTCGATGCGCGCCTCGCCGACGGATCGCGCGTCAACGCGATCATCGCCCCGCTGGCGATCGACGGCTCGCTACTCTCGATCCGCAAGTTCGCCAAGAAGCGCATCGGCATCGCGCGGCTGGTCGAGCTGGGCAGCGTTCCCGAGCCGATGGCGCAGGTGATGGAAGCGATGGTCGCGACCCGCAAGAACGTGCTCATTTCGGGTGGCACGGGCTCGGGCAAGACGACCCTGCTCAACGCGATGTCGTCGTACATCGACACACGCGAGCGCATCGTCACGATCGAGGATTCGGCCGAGCTTCAGCTTCAGCAGGAGCATGTCGCGCGGCTGGAGACCCGGCCCGCCAATATCGAAGGGCGGGGCGAGGTCAACCAGCGTGACCTGGTCAAGAATGCGCTTCGCATGCGGCCCGACCGCATCATCATCGGCGAAGTGCGCGCCGGCGAAGCGTTCGACATGCTGCAGGCCATGAACACCGGCCACGACGGGTCGATGACCACCGTCCACGCCAACACCCCGCGCGACGCGCTCAGCCGTATCGAGCAGATGATCGGCATGAGCGGGATCGAGATTTCGCCCGCCTCGGCCCGCGCACAGATCGCCTCGGCCATCGATGTCGTGGTTCAAGTCGCCCGTCTCGCCGACGGCCGCCGTAAGGTCATCAGCCTCGCCGAAGTGACCGGCATGGAAAGCTCGACCATCACGATGCAGGAGATCTTCCGCTTCAAGGTTACCGGCCGTTCCGAGAACAACGAGGTGATCGGGCACTTCGAGGCGACCGGCATCCGTCCGAAGCTGCTGCAGGACGCATCGGCCAACGGGTTCAATTTGCCGTCGGACCTGTTCCGCCCAGAGCTGAAGATCGACTGACATGGTCGACACGCTCGTTCGCCTGTTGCTGCTGCTCGCGATCTTCGCGTCGGTGTTCCTGCTCTCGCAGGTCGCGCTTGGCGCGCTCTGGCGCAATCGCGCGCGGGTGGCGGCGGTCAACAAGCGCCTCCAGCTCATGCGGCAGGGCGCCGACCGGCTCGAGATCGCGGCGCAGCTGCGCAAGAACGCGCCGAGCGAATTCGAGGAACTGCCGGGACCGATCGCGGCGATCCTGCGCAGTCTGCAGCGGTCGCTGTTCGCCGCGGCGGTTTCGCTGTCGATCGGCCAGTTGCTGCTGCTGATGGCCGGCGGCTTCACGGTGCTGAGCGTGATCCTGCTGCTCGGCGCGTCGATCGCCGGATTCCCGCTGTCGGCGGGCGTCTTCCTGCTCTCCTTCGCGCTGGCATTCGCGGTGGCGGCGGGATTACCGGTGATGATCATCAACATGATCGCCCAGCGTCGGCGCAAGAAGATGGAGCAGCAGTTCCCGATCTCGATCGACATCTTCGTGCGCGCGCTACGCTCCGGGCACCCGGTCGCCGGGGCGATCAACCTGCTGACGACCGAGATGGAGGACCCGATCGGCAGCGAGTTCGGACTAGTGTCGGACGAGATCGCCTACGGCGCCGACCTGACCGACGCGCTCGAGGCCATGGCCGACCGGTGGGACCTGGAAGACATCCGCATGTTCGTCGTCTCGCTGGCGGTGCAGACCGAGACCGGCGGCAACCTCGCTGAAATCCTCGAGAATCTGTCGACCATCATCCGCGCACGGGCGAGCCTTTACCTGAAGGTCCGGTCGCTCAGTTCGGAAGGACGCATGACCGGCTGGATCCTGACAGTGCTGCCGGTGATCACCTTCGTCGGCATGTTCCTCGTCAATCCCGCCTTCTACCTCGACGTCGCGCAGGACCCGATTTTCATGTTCGGGCTGCCGACCATGATCCTCTGGTACTTCATCGGCGTCTTCTGGATCCGCAAACTCGTGGACATCAAGGTCTGACATGATCGAACTCGCCGCTCAGGATCCGACGGTCCGCCTCATTATTCTGCTCGGCCTGTTCGGACTGGTCGCGGGGCTGTCGCTGCTTGGCCTGTTCTATGCCAACCGGCGCCTCGCGGTGCGCGGCCAGCTCGACCGGCTGGTGCCCAAGAGCATCATGCTGGGCGAGCGGGTCGGCGGCGGGCAGACCGAAAGCCTGCGCACGCGCGAGGCCCAGACCGCCTGGTCGCGGCTGGCCGAGGCGGTCGAACGCGCGGGCCTCAACCTGACCGACACCAAGAGCGAGCGGCTGACCTCGCTGCTGCGTCAGGCCGGTTACACCTCGCCCTCGGCGCCGCGCATTTTCACGCTCGTCCGGCTTGGCATGATCTTCGCCCTGCCGGTCATCTATGTGATCATCGCCTTTTCGGGCGACGATCCGCCATCGTTCCTCAAGGTCTACCTCATCGGCTCGGCGCTGGCGTTGCTGGGGCTCTATTTCCCCAACCTCTATGTTCAGGCGCGCGCGGATCGGCGCAAGGAAGCGATTATCAACGGCTTCCCTGACTGCCTCGACCTGATGCTGGTGTGCGTGGAATCGGGCCTGGGCCTGGAAGCGGCAATGGACCGCGTCGGACGCGAGATGGTCAAGTCGCACCCGCTGGTCGCCGAACTGCTGATGATCACCGTGTTGCAGCTCCGCGCCGGCGCGACCCGCGACGAGGCTTTCCGCAAGCTCGCCGAGGCGTCCGCGGTCGACGAAATTCGCGCCTTCACCACGCTGATCATCCAATCGGACAAGCTGGGCACCAGCGTCGCCTCGACCTTGCGGGTCTATGCCGCCGAGATGCGCGAGCGGCGCCAGATGCGCGCCGAGGAAAAGGCGCACCGGCTGCCGGTGCTGATTTCGATCCCGCTGGTGGCCTGCATGCTGCCGACCATGATCGGCACGTTGATGCTGCCGGCCGCGGTGCTGATGGTGCGCAAGATTTTCCCGATGATGACTGGAGGTGGATGATGTCGAGGTTCTCTCAATCCCTGAAACCCGCCGCCGGGGCGGTGGCTCTCGCATTCGCTCTAAGCGGTTGCCAACTCCTCGGGATCGGCGGTCATGGCCGCGCCGCGCTGCGCGACGATTCCAGCACGATCCTCAAGGATTTCGGCGCCGACCAGCTCGCGCAAGGACGTCAGGCGCTGGTCGACGGCCGCACGATGGAAGCGATCGACGCGTTTATGATCGCCAAGTCCTTCCCGGAGCAGGCGCCGGCCGCGTTCAACGGGCTTGCGGTCGCCTATAGCCGCCTCGGCCGCACCGATTTGACGGAGCGCTTCTTCCAGACCGCGATCGCGCTGGCGCCGGAAGAGGACAAGTACCGCACCAACCTGGCGCTGTTCTATTCGCGCAATGCGATGCCGCCTGCAGCTGCTCCAGCTCTGGCGATCGCCCAGCCGGTCGTGCAGCCTGTACTGACTTTGCCCGAGCCGGCGGCGGTTGCGCCCGCGCCGACGATGGTCGCGGCTGCCTCGACACCGTCGGTGCGCGTTGTCGGCCGCGGCGTGACCGTGCAATCCTCGTCGGCGAAGCTGCAACGCGTCTCGGCGACCGAGGTCCACATCGGCTCCGCCCCTGCAACCCGCGTGGCTCACCAGCCGGTGATCCACGTCGGCCGGCCGGCGGCGGCGGAATACCCGGTTCGCATTACGCTATCCGAAGTGGGACCGCGCCCGGCGAAGGCTGATTGATCGCGGCGATGGCCGACAAGCTGGCCTTTCCCGGCGGACTTTTCCTGGCCGCGCTCGTGGTTCTGGTGGGCGTCGCCTGTTGGACCGACATCACCAGGCGCAAGATATCCAACGGGATCTGCGCCCTGACGGCGCTGCTTGGGATCGCCTATGTTGCCGTCCTGCAAGGTCCGCACGGAGCCCTCCTGTCACTCGCGCACATGGCTGCCGCGCTGGTCGTCACGATGGGCCTTTTCGCGCTGCGCGCCATCGGTGCGGGCGATGCGAAGTTCTACGCGGCGATGGCGACGTGGCTGCCGATCAACGACGGTGTCCTTCTGCTCGTGGCGGTTGCCATCTGTGGGTTTGTCCTGCTGCTGCTGTTCATCGCGACCCGATTGCGCGGACGCGCTCACCGTTCCGCCGCGGAGAGGTCGGACTTCGACAAGCTGCCGTACGGTGTCGCGATCGCTGTCGGCGGCCTGACCGCGATCGCGCTGTCATGATCCGCGCAGCCCTCTTCACGCTTTTCATCGCGGCAGCGGGGGCGATGTCGTCTCCCGCGAATGCCGGCGATGGAGTTGCGCCCACCCCGGCCGTCGGAGCGCCGGCCGTCATCACCGTGAGCAAGGCCGGCGACGCGCTGGGGGCGCCGATTGCCTTGCGGCCAAGGGCCCCAGCCGTAACGGCGGCGACCACTTTTTCTGGAGCGGCTCGTGTCGATGGCCGGCCGCTCGCGCGCATGGCCCTGACCAGCGGGTTCGGCATGCGCTCGCATCCGATCCTCGGCGGGGTCCGCATGCACAGCGGCATCGACCTCGCCGCGCCCGCCGGTTCGCCGGTCTACGCGACCGCCGGGGGAACCGTGTCCTTCGCCAACTGGAGCGGCGGATACGGGCTGCTGGTTGCGATCGACAACGGCGGGCAGGTGCAGACCCGCTTCGGTCACCTGTCGCGCATTTTCGTGACGCCCGGGCAGACCGTCGCCAAAGGGCAGATCGTGGGCCTGGTGGGTTCGACCGGACGCTCGACCGGACCGCACCTGCATTACGAAGTCCGGCGCGGCGGCGCGGCGGTGAACCCGCTGGCGGCGCGATAGCCGCGCGGAGACGCGTTTTAACGGGATATCAACGCTATTTCGCCCATTGAGGGCGGATGATCGGTTCGCTTTCCACGCTCATCGGCACCCTGCTCAAGGCGGGTGCGCTCCTGTTCGTGCTCAACGAGGTACGCGGAGTCGTGCTCGCGGTGCCGGTAATGTGGGGAATGTACGAGGCGGGCGGGACGCTGATGGCGATCTGGCTCGGCTTCAGCTCGCTGGCCGGCATCGCACTGTCGGTGCTGATCCCGGCCATCGCCGCAAACAAGCTGCGCAAGCGCTTTGCGCCGGCGCAAGTCCACGACGCGAGCGTGGCGTTCTAGGATCGTTTGGCCATCACGATCCGATTGAGAATCGGGTCGTAGTGAACGGTCATCCCTCGGGCCCGCAGCGACGCGAAGCTGGTGCGGGCTTGACCCGATTGCTCGATAGCCTCCGCCAGCGCCTTGTTGGGAGCCGACAGGACGCGCGACAGCTCACCGCTATCCACGCTGATCGCGCCCGATGGGTCGATCCAAATCGGCACGGCGCCCAGCGATGTGTCGTTATAAACGACCGGAAGGCTGACGGCGATCTGGTCGCCCGAAGCGCCGGATGCGCGCGACGCCGCGCCGCCGAGGTCGAATTTCACAGCGATGAGTCCTGGCAGGATATCGGGCTTGCCAGTGGTCGTCGCCGGCGCAGTCAGCGCTTGCGGCTGCGCATCCTGTTCGATCGCGGCGACATCGGGCTTCGCCTCGCTCGGCTGAGGTTCCGACTGTTCGGCTAACGTCACTCCGGAGCCGGTCTTGGCCCTCCAGGGCAACTCGATCCGGACCGGATAGGACGCAACTGGCGTCGCGATGGCGGTCTGTCGCTGAAACTGCTGCGTGTAGGCGGCAAGAACAGCGAGGCCGACACCAACGATGGCGACCAAGCTCCCAACAATTTTCGCGCGGGTCGTCACGTAGCCGTCTTGCCCTCAGCGCGCCGATCCCTCGCGGACGCGCTCCCGCCTCACGCATAGGCTTTTTCGTGGACCGGGACCAGCTTCCGGAAATGTTAGCTCGTTAGGCTGTGTCAACTTGATGCACATCGCAACAAATCAGGCACGATTGCCGATCTGCGGACGCGAGCGTGCGATTAGCAATGGTTAATTTGCTTGTAAGCCTTCCCGAATCCTGTTGGACTCCGGGCTAACGAACGACTCGCCATACCTAACGGTCGCCTAGACGACCTTGGCGAGTACGCTTCAAGGGCGCGAGACTGCAGAACATCCGGGAACTCGATCCCGTAGCAGCGTCTTGGCGCCGTTCTTCGGTCTCGCTCAATCGCACCGCGGTGCATGCGTGAGAGTGGACGGGCAATGGATTTCATTCGCAACCAGCCGGACGGTTCGGACGTCGCCGCGGGCGACGACGCCACGGATCTCGTGCAAGGCACTGGCGAGCGGGCGGTTCCTCCCAGCCAGAGCAACACCCAGGTCCTCGCTGCGGATGCTGCCGGCGTAGTAACCCTTCCTCCTGGCACCGAGCTCAGCGACATCCGGGTGGACGGCCGCGATCTCGTCATCATCGGCGCGGACGGTGTGCGTTATGTCATTCCCGACGGCGCGATCATCGTTCCCCAACTCGTCGTTGGTGATGTCGCAATCCCTCCGCTCAACCTCGCGGCGTTGCTGATCGGCAACGAGCCGCAGCCGGCGGCGGGCAACCCGCAGAGCTCGGGCGGAAACTTCGCCAGCGACGTGGGACCGCTGCAGGCAGCATATGGCCTCGGCAACCTTCTGCCCTACACCGAGTTGCGCTTCCCCGCTGCCGAGCAACGCGAAATCATCCCGCAGCCGCTCGACCGCGAGCCGGACGTGATCGTGGTCACACCCGATCAGCCTGCCGGCGCGAGTTCGGCCACGGCGGAAGTCAACGAAGCGGGTCTGCCCGCCCGCAACGGCGGTGAACCCGCCGGAACCAATGCGGCTTCGAACTCCGAAACGACCACCGGAACCATCGTGTACGGCGCGCCTGACGGGCTGTCCGCGATCTCGATCAACGGGACGGTTATCACCACGGTCGGCCAGACGATCACGTCTGCCAACGGTACGCTGACCGTCACCAGCATCGCGCCGGGTGTGATCGGGTATAGCTACACGCTCGCCGATAACATGCTCGGCAGCAACATGATGGACACCTTCGCGGTGGCGGTGACCGATACCGATGGCGATGTCGCGAACGCGACGTTGACCATCTCGGTAATCGACGATGCGCCGATCGCCAACGACGACACCGACCGCGTTGCGGCGGGCACCTACGGCCCGGAAACCGGCAACGTCATGACCGGCACCGGCACCACCAGCGGTGCGGCGGGCGTAGACCAACAGGGTGCCGACGGCGCCAAGGTCTCCGCCGTCTCCGGCTTCGGCGGGAGCGATTCGACCTTCGACAACGCCGGCAACCTCGTGGTCGCCGGCCAGTATGGCACGCTCACCTTGAAGGCTGACGGATCGTACAGTTTCGTCCGCACGCCCGGCACCGCCGGCGGCGTGACCGACACCTTCACCTACACACTCACCGACAGCGACGGGAGCAGCGACACCGCGAAGCTGACCATCACCATCGAAGACAGCCCGGCCTCGGTCGTCTCGCTGCCTCCGGTCGGCGCCGCTGGGACAGTCGTCAGCGAGACCGGTTTGCCGGTGCGTCCAAGCGAATCGCCGGGCACCGCCTCGCAGACCGATGCGGAAAGCACTTCGGGCACCATCACCGTGATCGCGCCGGACGGAATCGCTAGCGTCCAGGTCGGCGGCACGACAGTCACGGGCCCGGGACAGATCATCACGCTCCCTCAAGGCACGTTGACGATCGACAGCTACAACCCGGCCACCGGGCAGGTGACCTATACCTTCACCCTGACCGACAACACCGCGGGCGACAACACGTCGGTTTCCATCCCGGTGACGGTCACCGATGTCGATGGCGACAGCGATTCCAAGTCGTTCACCATCACCATCCTCGACGATGCTCCCCAAGCGGTGAACGACGCCGTGACGCAGACTGCCGAGAACGCGCCGGTCACGGTCAATGTTCTTGCGAACGACATTCCCGGCGCGGATAGCGTCCAGCCCGGCACGGTCGCGCTCGTTGCCGGATCGCTCTCGGGCACCGGCCAGCTCGCCAACAACGGCGATGGGACCTTCACCTACACCCCGGCTGCAGGCGAGCAGGGGACGGTCACCTTCAACTATTCGATCACCGATGGCGACGGCGACACCTCGACCGCCACCGTCACGATCACGCTCCAGAACGATTCGACCCCGACGATCTCCACCCTGGGCGATACGGACGTGACCGAAGCGGGCCTCCCCGCGCGCAACGGCGGCGAGCCGGAAGGCACCCAGGCAGCCGGCGACGGCGAGTTCGCCAACGGCACCATCGCCATCACCACCGGCAACGACACAATCGGTTCGCTGGTCATCAACGGCACCAACGTGACCGCGGGTGGTACCGTCACCACCGCGAAGGGCGTGCTGACGGTCGCCGCGGACGGCAAGGGCGGCTACACCTATAGCTACCAACTGACCGACAACACGCTGGCCGATCCCGACAGCGACAGCTTCTCGCTCACCGTGACCGACAGCGACGGCAGCAAGGCGAGCACCACGCTGGTCGTCGCCATCGTCGACGATGCGCCCTCGGCGCTCGATGACGCGGCGTCGCTCGCGGCGGGCCAATACGGCCCGGTGGGCGGCAACGTGCGCGCCAATGATACGCAAGGCGCCGATGGCGCCACCGTCACGAGCTATGCAGGGACCGGCGCGGCGGTCGGGAACGGCGCGGTGGCGACCGGCGCTTACGGCACGCTGACGATCGCTGCCGACGGCACCTTCGCCTACACCCGCAATCCTGGCACGCCCGGCGGTGTAACCGACAGCTTCCACTACACCATCACCGACGCGGACGGCGATCCTGCCACGGCGACGCTGACGATCACCATCCCCGACAGCACCACCACGCTGACGCTGCCGACCGCGGGGCAGGGTGGCACCAGCGTGCTCGAGGAAGCGCTCGCGATCGGCTCGAACCCGGGCAGCACCGCGGAAGCCACTCAGGGCACGATCACCTTCACCGCCCCCGATGGTCCGGCAATCCTGACGATCGACGGTAATCCGGTGACGGTCGGCGCGACGTTCACCGGCGCATTCGGTTCGCTGGTAATTGACGCGGTCGGCGCGAACAGCATCACCTATACCTACACGCTCACCACCAACACGAACGGCGACAATACCTCCGACAGCTTCACCGTACGGGTGCAGGACCAGGATGGCGACTTCAGCCAGAGCAACCTGGTCGTCGGCATCGTCGATGACGTGCCGACCGCGCGTCCGGATACCGACAGCGTCACCGAAGACGGCAAGCTCGTCGCCAACGGCAACGTCGTCACCGATGCCGAGGCCAATGGCGATGCCGGCGGCGACACGGCCGGCGCGGACGGGGTAACCGTCACCGCGGTATCCGGCCCCAACGGTGTCGGCGCCGTCGGCGGCAATCTCGCCGGCAACTACGGCACGCTCGTGCTGAACGCCGATGGCAGCTACACCTACACTCTCAACAACGGCAGCCCGCTGGTCCAGGCCTTGACCGCGAACCAGAGCGTTACCGAGACCTTCAACTACACCATCACCGATGGCGACGGCGATGCCCGCTCGACCACCTTGCTCATCACGGTGAACGGCAGCGACGATACCGCCACGGTGGTGACGGCGTCGGCGGTTGGTCCGGACAGCACGGTGTTCGAGGCGGGGCTCAACCCCAACGGTTCGGCGGCTGCGGGCAGCAGCGAGACGACGACGGGGACGTTCACGGTCTCGGCGACCGACGGCATCCAGACGG
>JAEWKG010000038.1 GCA_023386135.1 Pseudomonadota bacterium
GATCAGCGGCGCCAACTCGGGACGGTCGAGCAGCGGCTCCATCGCCTCGGTCACCTCCGCGCGCCAATCGAGGATTTCGCTCAACGATGGGCGCGACAGCATCCCCCGCCGCGGGCGCGGATGCCGCACTCCCTCGGCCTCGTAGTAGGAGTTCAACAGTAAGGGCCAATCCTCACGGCTCAACCGATAGCCGGCCAGATGATCGCGGAGCAGGAAGGTCTCCCAGAACCACGTCGTGTGCGCGAGATGCCACTTGGCCGGGCTGGCGTCGTCCATCGACTGCACCGTGGCGTCGGCGTCGCTGAGCGGCGCGGCGAGCGCTTCGCTGAGCGCGCGTGTCGCGGCGAACCGCGCGGCCAGCGCATCGTCGGCTTCGTATTCGCGTCCAGCCATCGGCTGCGGCATCGACCGTCTCCTGACCTCTTCAGTCCGCGTGCAGGATGACGGCGAACGCTAGCAAATGATAGACTCATCACCGCCGCTCTTGTTTCAGAGGCTTGCGCAGCCATCTCCCATTTTTCGCTACGGAGCCCAGAGATGCGCACACGTCAGGCCTACATCGACCGCACCGGCGGCCCCGAAGTGATCCAGTGGCGCGAGGTCAAGTTGCCCGCGCCGGGCCCCGGCGAGATGCTGCTGCGGCACGAGGCGGTGGGGCTCAACTTCATCGATACCTACCACCGCTCGGGTCTCTATCCGATCGAGCTGCCCGGCACGCTCGGGCTGGAAGCGGCGGGCGTGGTCGAGGCGGTCGGCGAAGGCGTGACCGACATCGCGCCCGGTGACCGGGTGGCGACGTTCGGTCCCAATCGCGCGGCCTATGCCGATGCACAGGTGACGCAGGCCGGCGCCCTGTTCCGCGTGCCGGACGCGATCGATCTCAAGACGGCTGCGGCGAGCTTGCTGAAGGGCCTCACCACCGAGATGCTCGCCGAACGGGTCGCGCCGCTCGCGTCCGGGGAGTGGGCGCTGGTGCACGCGGCGGCGGGCGGTGTCGGGCAATTGCTCGTCCAGTGGCTGGTCGCGCGCGGGGTGCGCGTCATTGCCACGGCGGGGAGCGCGGAGAAGCTCGCCCTCGCCCGTTCGCTCGGCGCTGAACACGCAATCGACGCCGGCGCCGGCGACCTGGCGGAGCAGGTGCGCGCGATCACCGACGGCGCGGGCGTCCGCGCGAGCTACGACGGCGTGGGCAAGGCGACCTGGGACGCGTCACTGAAGTCGACCGGGCGGCGCGGGATCATCGCCAGCTTCGGCAATGCGAGCGGACCGGTCACCGGGATCAGCCTCGGTTCGCTCGCCATGGCGGGATCGCTGTTCGTCTCGCGACCGACGCTGTTCGATTACTACCGTGAGCCCGCCGAACGCGCCGAGGGCGCAGCTAAGCTGTGGGATAAGCTCGGCTCGGGCGAGATCAAGGTCGAGATCGCCCAGACCTACCCGCTCGAACAGGCCGAGCAGGCCCACCGCGACCTAGAGGCGCGGACGACCACCGGCTCGACGCTCCTGTTGCCTTAGGCCGCCGCTGCCTGGCCCGCGCTCGCCTCGAGATTGAGCATCTCGGCGAGCAGGAACGCCAGCTCAAGCGACTGCGCGGCGTTCAAACGAGGGTCGCAGTGCGTATGGTAGCGATCGCCCAGCGCCTCGTGACTGATCGCCACCGCGCCGCCGACGCACTCTGTCACGTCCTGGCCGGTCATCTCGATGTGGATGCCGCCCGCGTGCGTGCCTTCCGCGCGGTGAACGGCGAAAAAGCCCTTCACCTCGCGGAGGATGCGATCGAACGGGCGGGTCTTGAAGCCGCTGTTCGACTTGATGACGTTCCCGTGCATCGGATCGCAGCTCCACACCACCGGCTGCCCTTCGCGGCTTACCGCGCGGACCAGCGGCGGCAGGCCGCTTTCGACCTTGTCGTCTCCGAACCGGCTGATGAGCGTGATCCGCCCCGGCTCGCGGGCCGGGTTGAGCACATCGAGCAGCGCGAGCAGATCGTCGGGGTTGAGGCTCGGCCCGCACTTGATGCCGATCGGATTGCCGATGCCGCGGCAGAACTCGACGTGTGCGCTGCCGGGGAAGCGGGTGCGGTCGCCGATCCACACCATGTGCGCGGAGCAGTCGTACCAGTCGCCGGTCAGGCTGTCGCGCCGGGTAAGCGCCTGCTCGTAGGGGAGCAGCAGCGCTTCGTGGCTGGTGTAGAAGCTGGTGCGTTCGAGCTGCGGCAGCGTCTCGGGGTTGACCCCGCACGCCTCCATGAAGTCGAGCGCTTCGCCGATGCGGTCGGCGACATCCTGGAACTTGTCCGCCCACGGGCTGCGGCCCATGAAGTCGAGCGTCCAGCGGTGAACCTGGCGCAAGTTGGCGTAGCCGCCCCCGGCGAAGGCGCGCACGAGGTTGAGCGTCGCCGCAGCTTGAGAATAGGCGCGGATCATTCGCTGCGGATCGTTGGCGCGGGCCTCGGGCGTGAATTCTATGCCGTTGATGTTGTCGCCGAGGTAGCTCGGCAGCGTGACCTCGCCGTGTGTCTCGGTCGGCGAACTGCGGGGCTTGGCGAACTGGCCGGCGATGCGCCCGACCTTCACCACCGGGCGCTTGCTGGCGAAGGTCAGCACGACCGCCATCTGCAGCAGCACGCGGAAGGTGTCGCGGATGTTGTTGGGGCTGAACTCGGCGAAGCTTTCCGCGCAGTCGCCGCCTTGCAGCAGGAATCCTCGTCCCTCAGCGACCTCGGCGAGATCGGCCTTCAGCGCGCGCGCCTCTCCGGCGAACACCAGCGGCGGATAGCCGGCGAGCGTCTGCTCCGCATCGGCCAGCGCCGCGCGGTCGAGGTAATCGGGCAAGTGACGCGCTTCGTGCGTCTGCCAGCTAGCGGGGGTCCATTCCTGTGCCACGACGCCGCCCTAACCCGTTCGCAGTTGCAGCGCAAAGCGGCTTAAACTTGGCCGCGCGCAAGCTTGCTTAGCGCGAGGCAGCGGGCGGTGCGCCTTCGACCCGCGTCGCGAGCTTCTGCCCTTCGGGAATAACCGCCAGCTTGAACGGCTTTCGCCCCGCGAGATACTTCGCCGCCAGCGCCTGCATCGCCTGCGGCGTGGTCTGGGTGTAATCGCTGAGCAGCGAACGCAACAGGCGCACCTTGCGCGGATCGGTGCTCGCCCCCTCCAGTTGCCACAGCCAGAAGGTGTTGCCGGTGGAGGCGCGGCTGATCGACTGCTTGAGCGGCTCGGTCACCCGCGCCAGTTCGTCAGCCGAGGGCGGATTGGCCACCAGGTCGCGTGCGATCTCATCGGTCGCGGCGAAGAACGCCGGCACGTCCTGCGGGCGCACGGTGGCGATCGCCGAGATGGTGCCGCCGCTGTCGATGTCGGTCGGCCAGTCGCTCGACACCTGCGGCGAATAGCTCGCCCCCGTCCGCTCGCGCATTTCGTCGAGCAGGCGGTTGTTGAATAAGTCGCTGAGGATTTGCAGCTGGCGCGATTCGGGCAGCGAGGGCACCCCGCCGCCGGTCGGCCACGCGATCACCGCCGCGGCCTGGTTGGCGTCGCCGCGGTGGTAGAGCACCTGCGGCGGGTCGGAGGAAGCGACGCTCACCGTCCGCGCCAGTGCATCGGCCGGGATCGGCATGCGCTGCGGCAAGGCGCCGAAGGTCTTGGCTAACGCGGCGACCGCATCGGGCGTCTTGAAGTCGCCGAAGATCAGCACTTCGACCGGGCCTTGCTTGAGAAGCGGCTCCCACACCTGTCGGAAGCCTTCGGGGGTCGCGGCATCGAGTTCGGCCGCGCTCGGCAGGGCGAAACGCTTGTCGTTGTTGTAGAGCCGGTACTGCAGTTCGCGCTCGAGCACCCCCGAGGGGCTGGTCGAATAGCTCTCGTAGGCGAGCTTGGCGGCTGCCTTCGCTCGGATCACCGGGTTGGCGTCCCACCGCGGAGTCGAGAGCTTGGCCGCGAACAGGTAGAGCTGGTCGGCGAGGTCCGCCGCGCGGGTCTGCGCGGTGAAGGTGAACACCCCGTCGTCGATGGCGAAGTCGAAGCCCATTTTGCGGCCATTGCTGACGCGGTCCAGTTCCTCCTGCCCAAGGCTGCCGACGCCCGATCCGACCAGCGCGCTTTCGCCGAGCTTGGCGTAGACGGCCTGGTCGGGTGCGAAGGCGCGGCGGCCCGAACCGAAGCGGACCTTGACCGTAACCCGGCCCGGCTCGGCATCGTTCGACCACAGCAGCGCAGTGGTGCCGTTGGGGAACGCGACCCGCTGGATGTCGAGCAGCCCGAGCGGCGCCGCCGAGGTCGGCTGCTGCGCGGCGCCGATTGGCGGCAGGTCCGCGAACGAGACGGTCTCGGCCGCCAGCCGCGCGCCGCCATCGGCCTTGACCGGCGCGAGCAGCGCGGTCCGCAGCGCCTGCGGGCTCGCTTCCTTGGCATCAGGCGTGACGTAGACCGAGCGGATCACGTCGCCCCTAAGCAGCGAACGCGTATGCGCGAGAACGTTCGCGGGGGTGAACTGATCCTTCATCCCGTTGAACACGTTGAGCACCGTCTCCGGCGCGGCGACGGTCTCGCGGATATCGACCGCCTGCACCACGTCGTCGGCCAGCTTCGAGCCGGCCATCACGGCGCGTTCCTCAACCGAGCTGGTGAAGGCGAGGTTGAATTCGGCCATCTCGCGGTCGATTTCCTCCTGCGTCGGAGGTGCGTCGACCGCGTCGGCGATGACCGCGCGCACGTCGGCGAGTGCGGCGGCCCAGTCCTCGGTCAGCGGGGCGAAGGTGATGAAGGTGCCGTCGGCGGTGCGGCTGACGTCCTCCTGGTTGACCTGTGCATAGAGGTACGAGGCCCCGGCGCGGGCGCGCGATTCCAGCCGGCGATTGATGATCGCCTGCGCCAAGGAGTCGAGCAGCAGGCCCTGGTTGTACTTGATGGTGTCGTTGACCGGCCGCCACGGGCGCAGCACCGCGTACGTCAGGCTGCGCGGCAGGTCGGGCTCGACCAGCACTTGCGTCTCGCCGACCGGGTTGGCCGGATCGGCACCGGCGGGCGCCTTGGGGTCCCCGAAGTCGGGTGCGGCGACATGCGGGCCCTTGCCTTTCCAGTCGCCGAAGTACTTCTCGACCAGCCCCGCAAGCACGCGCGCATCGGCATCGCCCGCGACCACCACGACCGCGTTTTCGGGCCGGTACCAACGATCGTGGAAAGCTCGCACAGATTCCGAGGTCGCGGCGTTGAGCGTCTCTTCGGTGCCGATCGGCAGGCGGTTGGCGAGGCGCTGCCCGGCGAAGATGGTCTTGCGGCTTTCCTCCGCGACGCGCTGCGAAGCGGCGGCCCGCTCGCGCTTTTCAGCGAGCACGATCGGCCGGTCCTCGGACAGTCCCTTGGCCGAGAGCGTCGGCGCCTCGATCATGCCGGAAAGAAGCTTGAACACCTCCTCCAGCTTGGCCGGCGTCGCTTCGGGCACATCGAGCTTGTACACCGTCTGCGTCGGGCTGGTCTCGGCATTGGTGTCGCTACCGAAGGTCGCGCCGAGCCGCTGGAAGGTCGGGATCGCGGCGCCGTCGGCGAGGTACTTGCTCTCGCGGAAGGTCATGTGTTCGATCAGGTGCGCGAAGCCTTGCTCGGCGTCGGTCTCGTGGATCGAGCCGGCATCGATGCGGACGCGGATCGAGACCTGGCCCGGCGGCACGCCGTTGTGGCGCACCGCATAGCGCACGCCATTGGGCATCTCGCCGAACAGCCACTCCTTGTCGCGCGGTACGTCGCTGCCCTTGTAGATCCACGGCGTGGTGGTGCCGGTCTGGAGCGACTTCGGCTCGGGCACCGCCGCCGGTGTGGTAGCGGCCCGGTCCTGCGCCGGAACCGGCGAGGCGAGCAACACGAGGGGAAGCAGGGGCGCGAGATGCCGGGCGGCACGCGGGAGCAAGGTCATATGCCTCGCTATAGGGGGCGCCCGCGTGAAGGGATAGTGAATGCCCGACAAGAAACGCTCCCGCTCCGACGAACTTGCCGCCCCCGCCCCCCGCGCCTACATCGCCGCCATGTTCATCGAGACCGAAACCACGCCCAACCCGGCGTCCCTGAAGTTCCTCCCCGGGCGGCAGGTCATGCCCGCCGGTACCCGCGAGTTCGCCGATCCGGAAGCAGCCGAGGCGAGCCCGCTCGCACAGGCGCTGTTCGACACCGGCGAAGTGACCAACGTGTTTCTGGGCGGCGATTTCATCGCCGTTACCGCCGCGCCGGGCGCCGACTGGACACAGCTCAAGCCGCAGGTGGTGGCGGTGCTGCTCGACCACTTCATTTCCGGCGCGCCGCTGTTCGCGGGCGGCGACGCAAGCGGCCTTGCCGTCCCGCCCGAAGCCGGCCTGGTGGTCGAGGAAGACGAGGCCGATGCCGACATCGTCGCGCAGATCAACGAACTGCTCGAAAGCCGCATCCGCCCAGCGGTCGCGAACGACGGAGGCGACATCGTCTATCGCGGCTATCGCGACGGCGTGGTGCACTTGCAGATGCAGGGTGCCTGCTCCGGCTGCCCTTCCTCGACCGCGACGCTCAAGCACGGGATCGAGGGCCTTTTGAAGCACTATATCCCCGAGATCACCGAGGTGCGCGCGGCGTGACCAGGCAGTTCCACCAGCCGCTGGACGACGCGGCGCTCGACCAGATCTTCCGCGAGGCGCGCACCTACAACGGCTGGCTCGACAAGCCGGTCAGCGACGAGCAACTGCAAGCGATCTGGGACCTCGTGAAGATGGGTCCGACTAGCGCCAACATGCTCCCCGCCCGGATCGTGTGGGTGAAGTCGGCCGAGGCGAAGGAAAAGCTGGCGGCCCTCGCCGGCGGTACCAACCCCGACAAGATCCGCCAGGCGCCGGTGACCGCGATCATCGGCTACGACCTCGACTTCCACGAGCATCTGCCGTGGCTGTTCCCGCATACCGACGCGAAGAGCTGGTTCGAAGGCAACGAGCCGCTGCGCAGCGAAGGCGCGTTCCGCAATTCGTCGCTGCAAGGCGCCTACTTCATCATTGCATGCCGTGCGCTCGGGCTCGATACCGGGCCGATGTCGGGCTTCAACAATGCCGGGGTCGATGCAGCGTTCTTCGCCGACCAGCCGCGCGTCCGCTCGAACTTCATCTGCTCGGTCGGCTACGGCGATCCGGCATCGATCTTCGACCGCAGCCCGCGACCCGATTTCGGCAAGTTCAACCGCATCGTTTGACCGCTCGGCGTTCGCCGTGCATCGGCGCGGCATGAAGGGCACCGCCTGACATGCGCACGCTGGGAATCGAATGCGCGACCGAGGCGTGCTCGGTGGCGCTGTTCGAGGGCGATGCCGTGCTCGCCGCGGAGCACCGCGTGCTCGGGCGCGGCCATGCCGAGCAGCTGGTCCCGATGATCTCCAGCCTTCCGGAGCGCGGCAAGGCACAGCGCATCCTCGTTTCGCTCGGCCCCGGCAGCTTCACCGGCGTGCGCATCGGCATCGCCACCGCGCGCGCACTCGGCTTCGCGTGGCAGGCGGAGGTGCGCGGCTACCCTACCCTCGCCCTCGTCGCCGCAATGGCGCGTGGGGAGCATTCCGGCCCCGTCACCGTGTGCATGACCGGCGGGCACGGCGAATGGTTCGTGCAGGATTTTGGCCCCAACGGCATCCCCGAAGGCGCCCTGAACTCTTTGCCTCCCGCAGAGGCTAGCGCGCGTCAGAACCATCAGGTCATCGCCGGGAGCCAGGCTGGCGCCTTGTCGGCCGCGGACCGAACCACGCTCGACCTGCTGCCCGACGCGCGGTTCGCGCTTTCGGTTCCCAAAGCGCTGCTCACCGGCACCATCAGCCCAATCTACGGCCGCGCGCCCGATGCGAGGCTGCCGGGATGAGCGAGGACCTCGACCAGATCATGGCGGTGATGGACGCGGCCTTCGAGCCCGCGTGGGGCGAGGCTTGGAACCGCCGACAGGTCAGCGACTCTCTCGCCTTCCCCCACACCCACTACCGCCTCGCATCCTACGACGCATCGCAACCGGCTGCCGGGTTCACCCTCGTCCGTGCAGCCCCCGGCGAAGAGGAGCTGCTGCTCATCGCGGTCGCGCCCGAGTATCGCGGCCGGGGACTCGGCAGGCAGCTCCTCGAGCAGGTGCTGGAAGATGCGCGCGGACGCGGTGCCGACCGCGTGTTTCTAGAAATGCGCTTCAACAATCCGGCGGTCGAAGTCTATCGAAAGATGGGATTTGTTCCGATCGGACGGCGCAAGGACTATTACCGCCTTCCCGATGGCAGCCGGATCGACGCGATTACATTCGCCTGCGAGCTCTGACCGAACGCGTCCAGACCCTGATTTTGCGCCGCTATTTGCGGGAGCGACGCTTGTCAGGGTCGAGAAAGTGTTTCACATGTTGCAAGCGGAAAGGGTTTTGAACGGGTCGCCCGCTCAAAAAGTATCGATCGCAAGAGGCTTTCCATGGACAATATTGAAACCGACAGCTCGGAGATGCTGATTACGCTGACCTCCGACATCGTCGCCGCACATGTCAGCAACAACACGATATCGGTCGAAGACGTGCCCACGCTCATCTCGACCGTCTACGGCGCGCTGTCGAACCTCGGCAACGCGGCGCCCGCGCCCGAGGAGCGGCCCGAACCGGCCGTGACCGTCCGCGCCTCGGTCAAGCGCGACCATCTCGTCTGCCTCGAAGACGGCAAGAAGATGAAGATGCTCAAGCGCCACCTCATGACCGAGCATGGCATGACGCCTGACGAGTACCGCCAGCGCTGGGGCCTCGCCGCCGATTACCCGATGGTCGCGCCCGACTATGCCGAGACACGCCGCGACCTCGCGGTCAAGATCGGCCTCGGCCGCAAGCCGGGCCAGAAGCGCGGACGCAAGAAAAAGGCCGGCTGAGACCGGACACTTGAGAACGCCGTCCCGGGGCATTAGGCTCCGGGACGACCGTTCTTCCCGGAAGTGATTTTGCACCAGCCCATCGATCTTGAACAACTGTGCGCCGAGCGCGGGCTGCGCATCACCGAGCAGCGCCGCGTGATCGCGCGCGTGCTGTCGGAAAGCGACGACCACCCGGACGTCGAGCAGCTTCACCGCCGCGCCTCGGCTATCGATCCCAAAATATCGATCGCCACCGTCTATCGCACCGTCCGCCTGTTCGAAGAGGCGGGCATTCTCGATCGCCACGATTTCGGCGACGGCCGCGCCCGCTACGAGGCGGCGCCCGAAGCGCACCACGACCACCTGATCGACGTCGAGAGCGGCAACGTGATCGAGTTCGTCGACCCCGAGGTCGAGGCTCTGCAGCGCCAGATCGCCGCCAAGCTGGGGTTCCGCCTGGTCGATCACCGGATGGAGCTCTACGGCGTGCGGCTCGACCGCAAGGAGTGATGGCGCACGCCCTCCCTGTACCGGCGATCCGCCCGCTCGGCTGGGCGCTGATCGCTTTTCGATTGCTCCTGATGGTGCTGTTGTTGGTGGTGTGCGCGCCGCTCCACCTGCTGTGGAAGCTGGTGGGCGCAGGCCGCTGGTGGCCGCGTGTGTTCCTGTCCGGGATCGGCATGGTCGCCGGGCTGCATCTGCGGACCCAGGGACGTCCGGCGAAAGGCGCGCTGCTGCTCGCCAATCACGTCAGCTGGCTCGATATACCTGCCTTGTCACACGTCACCGGCAGCGCGTTCGTTGCGCACGACGGGCTCGCCGCGTTTCCGTTCCTGAAATGGCTGTGCGAGATGAACGACACGGTGTTCATCGCCCGCCACGACCGCGCCAGCATCGCGCTACAGGTGCAGCAGGTGCGCGCGGCGATGGCCGAGCGCGGGTGCCTGACGCTGTTCCCCGAAGGGACCACCAGCGACGGGACCGGGCTGCTGCCGTTCAAGTCCTCCCTGCTCTCCGCGCTTGACCCGTTACCGCCCGGCGCGGTGGTGCAGCCGGTGCTGCTCGAGTACGAAGATGCCGCGCGGATCGCCTGGGTCGGGGAGGAGCACGGCCTCGACAACTTCAAGCGTATCCTCGCGCGGTTGCGGCCGGTGCGGCTGACTCTGCATTTCCTGCCCCCACTCGCCGACGGCGCCTTGGCCGACCGTAAGGCGATCTCGGCGGCGGCACGCGCGCGGATTGCGGAGGCGATGGCGAACTAGCACTCGCCCGCCTTTTCGGCTAACCGCCGCGCCCCATGCCTCCAGTGACGCCTCCCAGGACCTACCGGGTCAAGAGCTTCGGCTGCCAGATGAACGTCTATGACGGCGAGCGCATGGGCGAGTTGCTTGCGTCGCGCGGCATCACGCCCGCCGCCGAGGGCGAGGACGCCGACCTCGTCGTGCTCAACACCTGCCACATCCGCGAGAAAGCGGCCGAGAAGGTCTATTCCGACATCGGCCGACTGGTGAAGGCAGGTGACGAAGCGGGCAAGCGGCCGCTGATCGCGGTGGCCGGATGCGTCGCGCAGGCCGAAGGCGAGGAGATCATGGCACGAGCCCCGGCGGTCAGCATGGTGGTCGGCCCGCAGGCCTATCACCGCCTGCCGGCGATGCTCGACGAGGCTGTGGCAGGCCGCCGGACGAGCGACACCGACATGCCGCCGATCGCCAAATTCGACGCCCTTCCCACCCGCCGCCGCAGCGGACCGAGCGCGTTCCTGACGGTGCAGGAAGGGTGCGACAAGTTCTGCACCTATTGCGTGGTGCCCTATACCCGCGGCGCGCAGATATCGCGTCCGTTCAACAGCTTGCTGGCCGAAGCGGAGAGGCTGGTCGAAGCCGGCGCGCGTGAGATCACGCTGCTGGGGCAAAACGTCAACGCCTGGGACGGCGAAGACGACCGTGGCCGCGCCATCGGGTTCGACGGACTGATAAGAGCGCTCGCCAAGCTATCGGATTTACAACGAATTCGCTACACCACCAGTCATCCCGCCGACGTCACCGACGGCCTTATCGCCGCGCATGGCGAGATCGACAAGCTGATGCCGTTCCTCCACCTCCCGGTGCAGTCGGGATCGGACCGGGTGCTGCGCGCGATGAACCGCAGCCACACCGCCGACAGCTATCTGAAGCTGATCGAACGCTTCCGCGCTGCGCGGCCCGACCTTGCGGTTTCAGGCGACTTCATCGTTGGTTTCCCCGGAGAAACCGAGGCCGAGTTCGACGAGACGCTGCAACTCGTCGACGCGGTCGGATACGCGCAGGCGTTCAGCTTCAAGTACTCGCCCCGGCCAGGCACTCCGGCTGCCGGAATGGCGGATCAGGTGCCCGATGAGGCGTCAATGAAGCGCTTGATCCGGCTGCAGGACAGCCTGAACAGGGACCAACTGGCGTTCAACCAGGCAAGCATCGGCCGCACCTGCGCGGTGCTGATCGAGCGCAAGGGCAAGCGGCCCGGCCAGTGGCTCGGCAAATCGCCGTGGCTGCAGTCGGTCTGGTTCGAAGGTGACCACCCGATCGGCGACCTGGTCGAAGTCGAGCTGCTCCAGGCGGGCCCCAACTCGATCGAGGGCCGCGTTCGGGAACCGGCGCTCGCCTGAGGCTTATCCACCGTGCCGAGATGGCGCGGCGGTTGCCTAGTCAGCGCTGGCCAACCATCCTCCCGACTCGGACATGAAAGGAGCGCCCCACAAGCGCATGGCTCGCAAACCCGCCCGCGCCGACGGCGCCATTCCCCTGCCCACTTCGCCGACCCGCCGCGCGCGCAGTGAAATCAGCTTTCCGGAGCAGCGCCTGCTGGGCCCGCTGTTCGGCCAGTTCGATGCCAACCTGGTGCAGGTGGAGAACCGCCTCGGCGTGTTCATTTCGGCCCGCGGCGACCGGGTGCAGATCGAAGGCAGCGAGGATGCCGTGGCCCGCGCCCGCGACACTTTGCAAGCCATGTACGACCGGCTCGCCGCGGGACAGGAACTCGACGCCGGGGCGATCGAGGGGATGATCGCGATGTCGGTCGAACCCACGCTCGAAGGAATCGTGCGCGGCGGCGACAATGCCCCGCCGATCATGATCCGCACCCGGCGCAAGACCATCGTCCCGCGCAGCGCCGGGCAGATCCCCTACATGCAGCAGCTCGCGGCAGAGGACATCATCTTCGCGCTCGGCCCGGCCGGCACCGGCAAGACCTACCTCGCAGTGGCGCAAGCGGTCAGCCAGCTCATCACGGGCAGCGTCCAGCGCCTGATCCTCAGCCGCCCGGCGGTCGAAGCGGGCGAAAAGCTCGGCTTCCTCCCCGGCGACATGAAGGAGAAGGTCGATCCCTATCTCCGCCCGCTCTACGACGCGCTGTACGACTGCCTGCCGCCCGAGCAGGTCGAGCGGCACATCGCCAGCGGAGTGATCGAGGTCGCCCCGATCGCCTTCATGCGCGGGCGCACGCTGGCCGATGCTTTCGTCATCCTCGACGAAGCGCAGAACACCACGCGCGAGCAGATGAAGATGTTCCTCACCCGCTTCGGCCAGAACAGCCGGATGGTGGTGTGCGGCGACCCCAGGCAGGTCGACATCCCCGGCGGCGACCGGATGAGCGGCCTCGCCGACGCGGTCGACAAGCTGGAAGGAGTGGAAGGCATCGCCGTCAGCCGCTTCACCGCCGCCGACGTGGTGCGTCATCCGATCGTCGGGCGGATCGTCGAGGCTTACGAGGGACCTTCCTGACCCTTACCCCGTTCGTGTCGAGCGAAGTCGAGACACGCTGGGCCAAGGGTTCTCGACTTCGCTCGAACCGAACGGAGCTTTGCAATTGGATCTGGATATCGAAATCGACGGTTGGCCGGGCCCGACC
>JAEWKG010000159.1 GCA_023386135.1 Pseudomonadota bacterium
TGGTGGTGCAGGTCGCAGTGGCGAAGCAAATCGCGCTGCCGCCGGAGCGGGCGGCCAACGTCGCGCCGGGCTACACCCGGCTTTATATCGAGGCGGAAACGCGCGCGCTGCTCGCGGGCAAGGCGCCGCTCGGCGAATCCGTGCGCTACCTCGTCGACGTGCCGGTGGACGCGAAGGGCAAGGCACCCAAGCTCAAGAAGCGCGAGTTTCTGCTGTTTGCGCGCGCCGTCCCGGGTCGTCCGGGCGAGCTGCAGCTAATCGGCCCGACCGCTCAGTTGCCATCCGACCCCGCGCTCGCGGGGCGTTTGCGTCCGATTCTCACCGAGCTTGCCGCGGCCGACGCGGCACCGGCGGTGACTGGGGTGCGCGATGCACTGTCGGTGCCCGGCGCGCTGGTCGGCGAATCGGAGACGCAGATCTTCCTCGCCACCGCGAAGGGCGATCCGGTTTCGCTGACCGTGGTCCGCCGCCCCGGCATGGAGCCGGTGTGGGGCGTTTCGTATTCGGAGATCGTCGACCAGGCTGCCCAACCGCCAGCGCGCGACAGTCTCGCGTGGTACCGCCTGGCGTGCTTCCTGCCCGCGCAATTGCCGCGTGGCGCCAACTTGTCGCAGGACCCCGCCTCGCGCACCCGCGCCGCGGAAGACTACGCCTTCGTCCTGCGCCAGCTCGGCAGCTGCCCGCGGACGCTGAAGCCGCAATAGTATCTCTTTGTTGGCGCTGGGCACTGGGCTTGCCTAGGTGCCGGGCGCGACAGGGAGTTAGAGACGTAACATGAGCGAACCGCTGCGCATCGCGCTGGCTGGCCTCGGAACGGTGGGCGCCGGAGTCATCCGACTGCTCGATGCCAACGCCGCACTGGTGCGCGCCCGCGCCGGGCGCGAGATTTGCGTCGTCGCGGTGAGCGCGCGCGACCGCGACCGCGACCGCGGGGTCGATCTTTCCCGCTTCGAGTGGTGCGACGACATGGCCGCGATGGCCGCGCGCGGCGACGTTGACGCGGTGGTCGAGATGGTCGGCGGCGCCGACGGTCCGGCGCTCACACTGGCCAAGGCGGCGATCCGCGAGGGCAAGGCGCTGGTCACCGCCAACAAGGCCATGATCGCGCATCACGGTCTCGAGCTCGCTCGTGCGGCGGAGGACGCCGGCACCCCGCTCAAGTTCGAAGCCGCGGTCGCGGGCGGCATCCCGGTCATCAAGGGCCTGCGCGAAGGCGCGGCGGCCAACGCCATCGCCCGGGTGCAGGGCATCCTCAACGGCACCTGCAACTTCATCCTCTCCGCCATGGAGGACAGCGGGCGCGACTTCGCCGAGGTGCTCGCCGAAGCGCAGGCGCGCGGGTTTGCCGAGGCCGACCCGGCGTTCGACATCGAGGGGATCGACGCGGGGCACAAGCTGGCGATCCTCGCCGCGATCGCGTTTGGGGCGCGGCTCGATTTCTTGGCTGTCTCCTGCCAGGGAATCGGCCGCGTGCGCGCCGCCGACATAGCCCGGGCCCGCGACCTCGGTTTCGTCATCCGCCTGGTGGGCGAGGCGGACATCGAACCGGCCGGCCCCGACGGCGCGGCGCGACTGCTGCAGCGGGTCCGCCCCTGCCTCGTACCGCAGGCGCACCCGCTGGCGCATGTCGACGGGCCGACCAACGCGGTGGTGGCGGAGGGTAATTTCTCCGGCCGCCTGCTGTTCCAGGGCGCGGGCGCCGGCGACGGGCCGACCGCGAGCGCGGTGGTCGCCGATCTGATCGACATCGCGCGCGGCGAAGCAGGTCCCGCCTTCTCCGTGCCGGTCGGCGACCTCGCCGCGATGGAGCCCGCCGAGCCGGGCGACCGCACCGGGCAGAGCTACATCCGCTTCACCGTCGCCGACCGGCCGGGCGTCCTGGCCGAGATCACCGCCGCGATGCGCGATGCGGAGGTCTCGATCGAGAGCCTGATCCAGCAGGGCAGAGCGAAGGACGAGGGCGAAGTGCTGGTGGCGATGGTCACCCACGACGGGCCGGAGCGGTGCGTGGACGCCGCGCTCAAGCTGCTCGAGGGCTCGCCTAGCCTGACGGCGCCTCCGCTGGTGATGCCGATTCTGGAGGCTTGAGCGCCGGTTCGGCTGTTTCGGTTTGCGCAGGCGCTGGGCTGGGTGCGGGTTCGCCCGAACCTCCGCGCGGCGCCAGTCCCTTCCCTACCCGGTCCGCATCCGAGCCGGGAGGCGCCTCGGGGATCGACTTGAGGTCGATCAGCAGCGGCATCGGCGCGGGGCACGGCGGCAGGAAGCAGCCCTTGAACGTCACCCCCACCCCGACCATCGCCGGCACCGGCAAGTTGTAGAGATCGGGGGCGCGGGGGACGACGTCCCTGGTCTTGGAAGGATCGAGGTCCTCGCTCGACTTGACCCGGTATTTGTCCGGGTCTTCGGTCGTGCCGCACACCACGATTTCGCCGCCCGGGCCTGGCGTGCCACACTTCGGCTTGGCTTCGGAGGGCTGGGCTTCGGCGGGCTTGGCGCGGGTGTCCTGCGGGCCATAGACGGCTTGCGCATCGGCGATCGCCTCGTCGGAGGTGGCCGTGGCGGGGGCGGCGTCCTGCGCGACCAGCACCGACGGAACCGCCAGCGCCAGCAGGGCGGCGAGAGCAAAGCGAAGCGCGCTCATTGCGGCCGCTCACCGCGCGCGATCAGGTCGGCGTCCGAACCAGGAGGCGGTTCGGGGATGGCCTTGAGATCGATCAGGACCGGCATCGGCGGCGGCTTGCCGAACCGCCCGACGACCGAACCGGGATAGACCGTCTCGACGTTCGGCGCGCGCGGCACTGTGTCCTTGGCCCCGGCACCGAGCGGGTCGAGGTCGCTACTCGACGCGCCGCGATACTGGCTGCCGTCGTCCTGCCGCCCGCACACGACGATCTCGCCGCCGACCTGCGCCGGTTTCTCGCAGTCTTCCGGGCTGCGCTGCTCTGGCAACGCGTACGCCTTCTTGCCCGCCGCGACGACCTCTTCGGCGGTGGCCGAGGGCGCGTCCTGAGCGGCCAGCGGCGCGGCTGGTGCAACGCCCCACGGCGCGGAAAGCAGCAGGGCGGCGATGCGCAGCCCCGGTCGTCTCGACAATCCCTTGCTCCGTCGTCTAAGCGCGCCTCCAACTCCAGCCGGGGAATTGAATTTCCAATGAACGACAGCGCTTCGAAGTCTCCTAGCAACGCCCCTCGGCCGTCCAGCATGCTCGACCGGGTGCTCGTGCTCGAACTGGTGCGCGTCACCGAGGCGGCGGCGGTCGCGGCGAGCAAGCTGATCGCGCGTGGCGCCGAGAAGGCGGCCGCCGCCGCCGCCGTGGAAGCGATGCGCAAGGCGTTCGACGAGCTGGCGATCGACGGCACGGTGGTGATCGGCGAAGGCGAGCGCGACGAGGCGCCGATGCTCTATATCGGCGAGAAGGTCGGCGGGGCGATCGGCTCGGGTCCGCAGATCGACATCGCATTGGATCCGCTCGAGGGCACCACCATCACCGCGAAGGCCGGGCCCAACGCGCTCGCGGTGCTGGCGGCGGCGGAGAAGGGCTGCCTCCTCAACGCACCCGACACCTACATGGAAAAGCTCGCGGTCGGCCCCGGCTATCCCGACGGCGTGATCGACCTCGCCAAGAGCCCGACCGAGAACGTGCGCGCGGTGGCGGCGGCCAAGGGCGTGGAGCCGCAGGATATCATCGTCTGCGTGCTCGACCGGCCGCGCCATGCCGACCTCATCGCCGAGCTGCGCGGGCTCGGCTGCGGGGTGGTCCTGATCGGCGACGGTGACGTCGCGGGCGTGATCGCGACGACCGATCCCGACACCACCATCGACC
>JAEWKG010000044.1 GCA_023386135.1 Pseudomonadota bacterium
GCCCAAGGGGGCGCAGATGGCCTCGACTTCGCCCGCCTGCCCGGCGTCGATCGCCGCGCGCGCGGCATTGAGCCGCAATTGGCGGTCGCCGGGAGCGAGACCGATCGCGCGCTTGAGGGTGGCAAAGCCGGCGTGCGGATCGCCCGACTGGACCTGCGCGATGCCGAGGAACTGCAGCACCGCCGCGTTGGCGGGCGCGCGGTCGGCGGCGCGCTGCGCGAGGTCGCGGGCACCAGCGAAGTCGCCGCCCTGGAACGCCCGGGTGGCAAGCGCCATCTGGCTCTTGATGTCATTCATGGCTGGGGCTGACTCGCGGCGCGGGAGGCGGGAAGGCCTCGGTCCGGCGCAGGCTGGAGCGTCTTACTTGCCCGGCGGAACGATCGACGGGCGATCGCGCTGCTCGGCATAGTTGCGCTTGTTCGCTTCGGAGATCGCGTCCCACTCGGCGCGGGTGTGGCAGGTCTTGGTGGTGAAGCGCGAATTGACCTTCTTCTCGATCTTGCAGATCAGCTGGTCGGGATCCTTCGCGGGATCCTGATCCTGGGCCCACGCCGGCACCGCGATCGTCGCGAGTCCGAGCGCCGTGGCGGCAAGTGCAATCTTCATCTCTGGCAGTCCTTGAAAGGCGAGCGGCCAGGATAGCAGGTCGGCGTGCGGTTTTGAAGGGCGGCGGTTATGTCGACGCCCATACTTCGAGCCGATCCTGCGATGCCGCCACCAACGAAAAAGGGCGGAGCCGAAGCCCCGCCCTCATTCTTGTCAGCCTTGCGGCCAGATCAGAGCTTGAGGCCGACCTGGACGTAGAAGCGGCGGCCGATCACGTCGTAGAGCGACGGGTCGGTGCCCGACTGCACGTTTGGCGCGTACAGCTCCGGCTTGCGGTCGAACAGGTTGTTCACGCCCAGGCGGAAGGTGAACTTGTCGTCCACGGTCGCCTGGATCGCGGTGTCGACATAGACCGCCGCGTTGGTGCCACCGAACTCTTCACCCGCAAACTGCACCGAAGCGCGGTTGCTCATGCCGTCGATGTACCGCACGCGGGTATCCCACGCGAGGTTCTGGTCGAAGTGCAGGATGGTGTCGAGCGAGGCCTTCCAGCGCGGGAAGCTGGTTCCCAGGTTGGCACCGAAGTACGACACGGTGTCGGCGTAGTCGATGACCACACCCGGCAGTTCCTCGACCTTGTAGTCGAAGATGTAGTTGGCGAGCAGGTTGAACTGCAGCGCCGAGTCCGGACCGATGAATTCGGTCGGCAGGTTGTAGCCGAGCTGGAAGTCGAGACCCGAGGTCTTGATCGTGCCCTGGTTGATCGACTGGAAGTAACCAATCGAGTCGCCGCCCAGCGAAGCCGGCAGGTAGATGTAGCTGATGTCCGGCGTACGCACGATGCCCGAGCAGTACGGGCTGTTCGGATCGCGGTTCGCGTTCTGGCCGAGGTAGCCGTAGCACGCCGCGATCAGAATGTTCGGATCGGGCGCCAGGATCGCGTCCTTGATGCGGATGTTGTAGTAATCCAGCGAGCCGGTGAAGCCCCACTGCTGGAACACCGTACCAACCGTGAACGTGTCGGCCGATTCCGGCTTGAGGTTCGGGTTGCCGGTAATGCCGAGGAACGCCTGGCTGCCCGGGGTCTGTGCGTAGTTGTTCGCCGCGGCGATCTGGGCCGCGGTGATCGGGTTGCCAGCGGTGCCGCTGGTGGGGGTGCCACCGCCGATACCGGTCTGGATGCACAGGTTGCGCGCCGCGTCACCACCGGTCTGACGGTAGTTGGTGAACGACGAGCAGGGGTCGAAGTACTGCGGGAACGAACCGCCGCCCGAGAACAGCTCGCCGAAGATCGGCGCGCGGACGGTGTGCTGATAGCTGCCGCGCAGGCGGAAGCCGTCGAACGGCTCGACGCTGAGCGTCGCACCGTAGGCCCACGAACCCTGGCTCTTTCCGTCGATACCGTTCTCGATATCGTTGAAGTCGCTGGTCGAGTGGCGGGCCTGCAGGGTCAGTTCGGCCGAGTTGACGAAACCGTCACGGATCAGCGGGATGTTGAGCTCGCCGAAGTAGTCCATGAAGGTGTTGGTGCCGTGGTCGTCGGTACCGGTGTTGAAGCCGGCGATCGGACCGTTCAGCGTACCGGCGTCGAACTGGTAGACGAACTTGCGGTGTTCGGCACCGAGCACGACCGAGAGGTCACCCGCCGGAAGCGAGGCGACCTTGCCGGTGATGTAGCCCTGGAAGATTTCCTGGGTGAACTCGGTGGTGGTGAACGCCGGCTCCGCGACGAAGTCGATGCACGCCTGCGACAGCGGCTGGATGCCGAACGGGTTGAAGCCGCCAGCGCACTGCGAGGCGCCACCGTCGGCCGCTTCGAGCAGGCCCTGCACCTTCTGCACGTTGACGTTGCCGCCAAGGCTGTCGGTGATCGTGGTCTTGCCCTTCGAAGCGTAGGCTTCGTAGTTCCAGCCCGGGGCGAACTCGCCACGGACGCCGAACAGGCCCTGGACCACTTCGTTGGTCAAGGTTTCCTGGCGGAGGCCGGTGTCGAGGAAGCGCTTCGAGATCTGGAACGGCTCGGTCGCGCCGGCGCCAACCAGGTTCGGGTTGTCGCCCGTACGCGACGCGAGCAGCGTGCGCAGGTCGGCCGGGATGAACGGGTTGGTGATTGGCACGATGAACGCGGCGTTACGCTTACCCGGGACGACCAGGTTCGAGGTCGCGTTGCGGACCGAGGTCTGCGTGGTCGGGTTCTGCACGGTGGTGCTGACCGGGGTCGGCGCCAGCGCGGTGGCCGACGAGTACTTGGTCCAGCCGCCCTGCGCGAAGAACTCGAGCGCGTCGCTGACCTTGTAGTGGCCGACGCCGAACACGGAGTCACGCTTGTACGGCAGCACCAGCAGGTTGATGATGTCGAAGTTGTACGAATAGAAGTCCGGCAGGAAGTTGAGGTTCGGGTTGACGCCCGCACCCGGACGCAGGTTGGTCACGTCCTCCGGATTGTTGAACACGCCGGTGCCGAACAGGGTGCCGTCGTTGTTGAACGAGATGTTCGACGAACCGGCCTTCGGGCCCTTGCCGGCCGCGATGCCGTAAGTCGCGAACACCGCGTCGATGGCGGCCTGCGAAACGGGGTTGGCTCCTTCGACCAGACGGCCGCTCGGGAAGGTGCGGGTGGTCGAGGTCGCCTGTGCCGAGAACGGACGCTGCGACTTGATCAGGCCCTGGCGCTCCGAGTGCTCGGCGGCGATGGCGATGTTGCCGCGGTCTTCGGCGAAGTTGCCGCCGATCACGCCGCTGACCTGCCATTCGCGGGCGTCGGCCGCCGCGGTGTTGGCATACGTGCCGCGCAGGTCGATACCCTCGAAGTTCTGCTTCATGCGGATGTTGACGACACCCGCGATCGCGTCCGCGCCGTACGCCGCGCCGGCGCCGCCGGTGACGACTTCGATGCGCTCGATCAGGCCCTGCGGAATGGTGTTGAGGTCGACCGTCTGGTCGGACGCCGACACCATCGGACGGCGGCCGTCGATGAGGACGAGGTTACGGTTCGAGCCGAGGCCGCGAAGGTCGACGTTCGACTGGCCGCCGTTGCCCGGGTTGTTCGAGGTGGTGCTGCCCGCCGGATTGACCTGCGGCAGCGTGTTGAGGAACGTGTCGAGCGTAACGTCGGCGTTCTTGACCGTCTCTTCGCCGGTCACGACCGCGATCGGGCTGTTGGCTTCGAGGTTCGGGCGGATGATGCGCGAGCCGGTGACGACGATCGGCGCGCCGGTATCTTCGGTGGTGGTGGTTTCACCGGTCGGATCGCTCGCTTCCTGCGCGTACGCGGTCTGCGAAGCCAGGGCCGCGCCGAGGACCGCAGTCGCCGAACCAGCCTTGAGGATCTGTTGGAATTTCACGTTGTGTATCCCTTTCGAACAGCGGTTTATCCGCCTGTTTCCAGCCCCAACGGGATCGCGGGTGCGCGCACCCGCTGAATCCTGTTATGGATGGGTGCGCTTTGGCCCCGCCAAGCGCCACTTTGCAAAGCGTTTCGGCCCACTCTTCGCAAATGTTGCAAATCTGTGGCGCACGAACCACAGGTTGCCGCGCACGGCGCACGAGTGTGTCTCGAAGGCGAGATGTTGCGCACGATTCTTGCTGACTCGAAGGCGAGCGAGCCGGGGCCGCGAATTCGCAAAAAGCCGCCCTGAATCAATGTGGCGCCCAGCGACGGGGCCGGTCGCCGCTCTGCGACGCTTGACCCCACCTGACCTGCCGTTTACGCGAACGTCAAGTCAGTTGCACAGAAGGACCGATCGCATGAGCACAGCCTATATCGTCGACGCAGTGCGCACCGCCGGCGGCCGCCGGGGCGGGAAGCTTGCCGGCGTGCACCCGGTCGATCTTGCCGCCGCCTCGCTCGATGCCCTGGTCAGCCGGACGGGTATCGATCCCGCGCGGGTGGACGACGTGGTGATGGGCTGCGTAACCCAGGCCGGCGAGCAATCGATGCAGGTCGGGCGCATGGCGGTGCTCGCGTCCAAGACCCTCCCGCAATCGACCCCTGCCGTGACCATCGACCGCCAGTGCGGATCGAGCCAGCAGGCGATCCAGTTCGCCGCGCAGGCGGTGATGAGCGGCACGCAGGACGCGGTGATCGCCGCAGGCATCGAGAGCATGAGCCGGGTGCCGATGGGCACCAACCTGACCTTCCATCTGAAAGAAGGGCTGGGTCACTACAAGTCGCCCGGGCTGGAAGCGAAGTATCCCGGCATCATGTGGTCGCAGTTCGCGGGCGCCGAGATGCTGTGCGACAAGTACGGCTTCACCAAGGAAGACCTCGACCGGTTCGGCTACGAGAGTCAGCGCAAGGCGATCGCGGCGACCGAGAGCGGCGCGTTCGAGCGCGAGATCGTGCCGATCACCATCCAGACCCCCGAGGGCGAAGCGCAGCACACCGTCGACGAAGGCATCCGCTTCGACGCGACGCCGGAGAGCATCGCCGGGGTCAAGCTGCTCAAGGAAGGCGGCCGGCTGACCGCCGCCACCTCCAGCCAGATTTGCGACGGTTCCAGCGCGGCCTTGATCGTGTCCGAAGCCGCGCTCAAGGAACTCGGCCTGACGCCGCGTGCGCGCATCCACACGCTGACGGTGACCGCGGGCGACCCGGTGATCATGCTCGAAGAACCGCTGTTCGCGACCGACAAGGCGCTCGCTCGCGCCGGCCTCAAGATCGACGACATCGACCTCTACGAGGTCAACGAGGCCTTCGCCTCGGTCCCGCTCGCCTGGCTCAAGCACACCGGCGCCGATCCGAGCCGCCTCAACGTCAACGGCGGCGCGATCGCGCTCGGGCACCCGCTCGGCGCCAGCGGCACCAAGCTGATGGCGACCCTGCTCAATGCGCTCCAGGCGCGCGGCAAGAAATACGGCCTGCAGACGATGTGCGAAGGCGGCGGCGTCGCCAACGTGACCATTATCGAAGCGGTCTGATCCATTCCAATCGGGAGAGAGTTTGATGAAAGTCGATAGCAACACCGCCGCGGTCGTAACCGGCGGCGCTTCGGGCCTCGGGGCCGCCACCGCCCGCGCCCTCGCTGCGAAGGGCGCCAAGGTCGCGATCTTCGACCTTCAGGCGGAAAAGGGCGAAGCGGTCGCAAAGGAAATCGGCGGCGTGTTCTGCGAGGTCAACGTGACCGACGATGCCAGCGTCGACGCCGGTTTCGCCAAGGCCCGCGCCGCGCATGGGCAGGAGCGAATCCTGGTCAACTGCGCCGGCACCGGCAACGCGATCAAGACCGCCAGCCGCTCGAAGGAAGACGGCAGCATCAAGCACTTCCCGCTCGATGCATTCAACTGGATCATCCAGATCAACCTCGTCGGCACCTTCCGCTGCATTGCCAAGTCGGCGGCGGGCATGCTGACGCTGGACCCGCAGGAAGATGGCGAGCGCGGCGCGATCGTCAACACCGCGAGCGTCGCGGCCGAGGACGGCCAGATGGGCCAGGCGGCCTATTCGGCGTCGAAGGGCGGGGTGGTCGGCATGACCCTCCCCATCGCGCGCGACCTGATGAGCGAAGGCATCCGGGTGAACACGATCCTTCCGGGCATCTTCAACACCCCGCTGATGAACGCCGCGCCGCAGGCGGTGAAGGACGCGCTGGCCGCCAGCGTTCCGTTCCCCAAGCGCCTCGGCAATGCGGAAGAGTACGCGAACCTCGCGATGTGCATGATCGAGACCGGCTACTTCAACGGCGAGGACGTCCGCCTCGACGGCGCGATCCGCATGGCGCCGCGCTAGGCCGATGCGCTTTCCTACACGCCCGACGGTCGGTTAGACCGCTGGCGATGACGTTTTCCGGCGCTCTTCTTCCCGCTTTCGATGGCGGGTCGAAGGGCGCCGGTTTTTCTTGTCCAGAACACCGTGACAAGTGTGACAAGTCCAACATTTCGGGAAGGATTGCGGCATGAGCGGCTACAGCCAGATTACCTACCAACGCCAAGGCCCGGCGGCGATCATCACGCTCAACCGGCCCGAGAAAATGAACGCCTTCACCCGCACGATGATGGACGAGATCATTGCCGCGATGGACGAGGCCGATGCCGACGACGCGGTGCGCGCGGTGGTGTTCACCGGCAGCGGCGAGCGCGCGTTCTGTGCGGGCGCCGACCTGACGCCGGAGGGCGGGGGCCAGGTGTTCTCCGATCCCAACCCCGTCTCGGACCTGTCCGACGAGCGCGTGCGCGACGGCGGCGGCCGTCTGACCCTGCGCTTGTTCGACAGCAAGAAGCCGCTGATCTCCGCCTGCAACGGCGTCGCGGTCGGGGTCGGCATCACCATGCAACTGCCGATGGACATCCGCCTCGCCTCCGACAACGCGCGCTACGGCTTCGTGTTCGCGCGCCGCGGGATCGTGCCCGAGGCCGCTTCGAGCTGGTTCCTGCCGCGGATCGTCGGCGTGCCGACCGCGCTCGAGTGGTGCATGACCGGGCGGCTGTTCGATGCCGCCGAGGCGCTCGACAAAGGCCTCGTGCGATCGGTTCACCCGCAGGGCGAACTGATGGACGCGGCGCTGGCCAAGGTTGCCGAGATCGCCGACAACACCTCCGCGGTGTCGGTGGCGATGACCCGCGCGATGCTCTGGCGCCTGTCCGCCACCGGGCACCCGATGATGGCCCACCGGGTCGACAGCCGCGCGATCTACCGCCTCAGCCGCAGCGCCGACGCGCGCGAGGGCATCCAGAGCTTCCTCGAGAAGCGCAATCCCGCCTATCCCGACACTGTCAGCGGCGACATGCCGGACTTCTATCCGTGGTGGGAGCAGCCCGGTTACGAGTGACGCGCTTGCCTTGCGCGGCGCATCGCTCGATAACCCGTTGCAGATGAAACAGACCTCTGCTCCCGCCCGGCTGTCCGAGTTCCTGCCCTACCTGCTGTCGGTGACCTCGAACGCAGTCAGCACGCGGGTGGCCGACGCCTACCGGGCGAAGTTCGGGCTGCGCATCCCGGAATGGCGGGTGATGGCGGTGCTGGGGGATTCGGGCGCGCTGACCCAGCGCGAGCTCACCAGCGCGACCCTGATGGACAAGGTGGCGGTCAACCGCGCGTGCAAGGCGCTGGAGGACCGCGGGCTGGCCGCGCGCCAGGCCAACGAGCGCGACGGACGCTCGCACCACCTGGAGCTGACCAAGGAAGGCCGCGCGATGCACGGGCGGATCATGCCGCTCGCGCTGGAGATGGAAGCGCGATTGTTCGACAGCTTCACCGAGGCCGAGCGGCAGGAGTTCGCGTCACTTTGCGCCCGGCTGCGCGCCGCGGCCCGCGAGTTGCAGGCCGGGCCGGCGGGCGGCGGGATCGACTGAGCGCCCGCCGCGGCGCCGGCCGTGCGCTAGCCCTTGGCCTGGGCGGAGAATGCGTCGTTGATAGAGCAGGCCGCCGGGCCGAGGATGACGATGAACAGCACCGGCAGGATGAACAGGATGAGCGGAATGGTCATGATCGCCGGCAGGCGCGCGGCCTTTTCCTCGGCGCGCATCATGCGCTCGTTGCGGAATTCGGCCGACAGCACGCGCAGCGCGCTTGCCAGCGGAGTGCCGTAGCGCTCGGTCTGGATCATGGTCGTGACCACGCCCTTCACCGCGTCGAGGTTCACGCGGTAGGCGAAGTTGTCGAACGCCTGCTTGCGCTCGTTGAGGAATGACAGCTCGATCGCGGTCAGCGCGAATTCGTCGCCGAGCTCGGGATAGGCGCGGCCGAGTTCCTTGGCGACGCGGTTGAATGCGGCATCGACGGTGAGGCCGGCCTCGGCGCAGATGACCAGCAAGTCGAGCGCGTCCGGCAGGCCCTTGCGCACCGCGTCCATGCGCTTGGTCGACTTGTTCTTCAGGAACAGCTCGGGCGCCTTGTAGCCGAGGCCCACTGCGCCGGTCAGTGCGAGCAGCTTCTTCATGCTGCCCCATTCGGGGAAGATGGCGATTGCGTAGATGAGCACGAAGGCGATCAGGCCGGTCACGATCGGCAGGATCGCGCGCGCGCCGATGACGTAAACCGCCAGCTCCTTGTTGCGGTAGCCTGCCCAGGCGAGCTTCTGCTGGATGTCTTCCAGCTGGCTCTGCTGGAGCACCTTCATGCTCGCCAGCGTTTCCTTGACCTTGTCGGTCTGGTCGGTGCGGCGGACCAGGCTGGTGCGCTTGCGGGCGTTGGCTTTGACCACGCCGGCCTTGAGCTCGTCGCGGCGGGCGTTGAGCGCCTTCACACGCTTCGCCATCGGATCCTTGACGGTCACCGCGGCATAAACCGCGAGCATCACCGCGAAGGCGGCGACGGCGGCCAGCATGGTGCCGACCATGATGACGTCGAAGCCGAGGAGCGTTGGTCCGGGTGCGTTGCTGATCATGGCTGTTTGCTCAGGTTAGATTTCGAAGCTGACCATCTTGGCCATGATGAACACGCCGATTCCCATCCACGTCAGCCCGCCCAGGCCGGCGACGATCAGGCGATCCTCGGTGAAGAAGCCGCCGATGTACTGCGGGTTGATCCACCAGATCATGAAGAACACGATGAACGGCAGCGCGCCGACGATGTAGGCCGAGGCCTTCGATTCCGAGCTCATCGCGCGGATCTTGAGCTTCATCTGGCTACGCTTGCGCAGGACGTCGGCGAGGTTCGACAGCGTCTCGGCGAGGTTACCACCCGTCTCGCGCTGGATCGCGAGGGTGATGGTGAAGAAGTTGAACTCGGGGATGCCGAGGCGGTCGCCGGTGTCCTGCAGCGCCTCTTCCATCGTCCGGCCGACGCGGATGCGGTCGGTGATCGCCTTGAACTCGACGCCAACCGGGCCCGGGATTTCGCCGGCCACGACGGTTAGCGTCTCGGTCACCGGCAAGCCCGAACGCAGGCCGCGCACGAGCAGCTCGATCGCGTCGGGAAACTTGGCGTTGAACTGGTTGGTCCGCCGTTTGATGAAGTAGTTGACCACCATGTGCGGGATGCCCGCGCCGGCGAACGCACCGACGGCCAGCGACATCAACGGGGCGCCGGTGCGCAGGTAGATGATCACCGTGAAGGCGAGGGCGATGCCCAGCGAGGCGTAGAGATACTGGGTGATCGTCCACGGCTTGCCGGTCCGGTCGAGCCGGGTCGCCAGGGCTTCGGCCCGCGAGCCCGAGCCCTTGACCTTGAAGCTCTTGGGCTTGCGCGCGGCGATCGCCTTCTTGAGCTGCGATTCGACCTTGGTGTCGGTGCTTTCGGAGTGGCGGTAGCGCACGGCCTGGAGCCGGCGGTTGCCCTCCTTGGCCAGAGACGGGCCGGACATCGCGGCATAGCCGAGCACCAGCATGCCCATCAGGCCGCCGGCGAACAGCAACAGCTGAATAATGCTCATCGAACCGTCCCGCCTTCTTGTCGTTCAGCGATCACGCCGCGGCCTCCCGGGAGGGACGGCCGGGGCGCTTGATCGATCAGGCGTCCGCCTTGGCGCGCGCCTTGTCCTTCTTGGCCAGCAGCGACTTGAAGTCGAAGCTGCCAAGCAGCGACTTCTTGCCCGCCGGCGCGTCGGCCGCGTCCTCGTCGCTCGCGCCGATCACCCGCTCGGCGAGGTCGCGGATCGCCGCGCTCGCCTTGCTGGAGCGGTTGGCGTCGGCGAAGGTCTGGCCGAGCTTCGCCGCATTCGACGCCGCCTTGAGGTCGTAAGGCACGGTGAAGTCGATCTTGCGTTCGATCGAGGCTTCGAAGTCCGCCTTGCTGATCTCGGCGATGCCGGCCTGCACCTTGTTGGCGACGATGACCGGCTGCGCGTGCGCGGCGTTGGTCTTGAGCCAGCTCAGGATGCGGATCGTGTCGCGCGCGCTTGCCAGCGTCATTTCGGTCGCGAGGACCACGACGTTCACGTCGGCAAGCAGGTGCGGGAAGTTGATCAGCATGTTGCGCGGCAGGTCGATGACCGTCATCTCGAACGCGTGGCGGAATTCCTCCTCCAGTTGAACGAAGGCACTGCCGTCGGTCATCAGCGGCGAATTGATCGGCGCTTCGGCCGAGAGGATCGCCAGGTTGTCGTTCGCGCGGATCATCGCCCGCTCGATGAACAGTCCGTCGATGCGGCTCGGATTGTCGATCGCGTCGGTCAGGCCGCGGCCTGGCTCGAGATCGAGCGCCAGCGCGCCGGTGCCAAAGTGCACGTCGAGGTCGAGCAGCGCGGTCGGCATTTTGTGATCGGCCGAGAACAGCCACGCCAGCGAGGTCGCGAGCGTCGAGGCTCCGACACCGCCGCGGGTGCCGACCACCGCGGTCGAGACATGGCGCTTGGCTGCATCGGGATCGTTCGCCTTGGGTGCCGCGAACACCGCCTGCGCGTGGTTGAGCGCATCGCGCAGCTGGCTCGCCGACAGGGGCTTGAGCAGGTAATCGTGGATCCCGCTTGCGACGAGGTCGCGGTAGAGGCGCACGTCGTTGACCTGCCCGATCGCGATCACCACCGTGCCCGGCTCGCACACTTCGGCGAGGGCGTTGATGTCGTTCAGCGGGTCGCCGCTTTCCGAAAGGTCGACCATCAGGATGTTCGGGCTCGCCGCCACCGACAGCGACTGCACGGCGTTGCGCAGGCCGCCCTTGGCGCACTTTTCCGGCTGCCAGCCCATCTCGATGACGACCGGGCGCAGCGTGTCGAGCGCGGTCTCGTCGCAGATGAACGCGGCGAACGGATCGCGGTTGGAGCCTGGTTTCCAGGGAGCATTCATGGCTTAGTTACCTCCGCTGGTGGGGGCGGCCTTCAATTCGCCGGCGCCGGTGTTGGCCTTGGTACGGTATGTCTCGATCGCCTTGTTCGAGCTCATGATGACGGTCTCACCGGTGCCTTCCTGGCCGTGCAGCAGGTCTTCCGGATTGGCGACCATCGCCGCGAGGTTGCTGTTGACGGCGCAGCCGTAGCCGGGCGAGGTCGCGTTGGCGTAGTTGGCGTCGCTGTGCTTGCCCCAGTCGGGGCAGCCGGGGACCGCCGCCACCGTACGGGTGATCACCACCCGCGCGGTGCCGGGCTGGAGGTAGCCTTCGGTCACCGGGGCGCCCTCGGCGAGGAGCAGGCCGTGGCGCGCCGCGATGCGGGCGACCGCATCACGGGTGGCGCCGCTGGCCACCGGGTCCTCGATCGAGACGCGGTCGCCGTAGCGCAGGTCCATCGCTTCGAACCAACCCGACAGGCGCTGCTGCTCGGGAACCGACAACCCGTCGTAGGTGGTCGCCAGGTCGAGCGTGTAGCTGGTGCGCGACACGACCGGCTGCTTGATCGAATAGAGGCTGCGGTTGTCGAGCGCGCCGGGCGCGTTGCATCCGGCGAGGCCGACCGCGAGAGAGAGGGCGAGGGCGCCCGCGAGATTGCGTTGGAAAGTCATCACTCTCACCTCTCAGTTAAAAGCTGAAGCCGGGCGCGGCGACGTCGCTTGCGGCGGTGCGTTGCTTGCGGCGCTTCTTGTCCTTGGCGCTGGCCTGCGACGGCATGACCGCTTCGGTCTGCGCCTGCGAGATCGCCGGGGCGGCCGGGACCGGACCCTGCGCCGCGCTGGGAAGCGGTTGCCCGGCTACGCCATTGGCCGATTCCTGCATGCCGAACAGGCGCGCGGCCTCGTTCGGAGCGTTGAAGCCGTCGGTCGGCAGCTTGATGCTGTTCGCATCGACCGGCTGAACCAGGTACGGCGTGACCACGATCACCAGTTCGGTCTCGCCCTTGCGGTAGCTGGTCGAGCGGAACAGGTTGCCGAGGATCGGCAGGTCGCCGACGCCCGGGGTCTTGTCGATCGCGTTCTGCGAGTTGTTGCTGAGGAGGCCCGCGATCATGAAGCTCTGGCCGGAGCCGAGCTCGATCGTGGTCTCCGCCCGGCGCGTGGTCAGCGCGGGAATCTGGAAGCCGTTGAGCGTCACCGAGTTCTGGCTCGACAGCTCCGACACTTCCGGCCGCACGCGCAGCGAGATGCGCCCGTTGGCGAGCACGGTCGGGGTGTAGGCGAGGCTGACGCCGTACTTCTTGTACTCGATCGAGGTCGAGCCGAGGCCTTGGCTGATCGGGATCGGGAATTCGCCGCCCGCGAGGAAGTCGGCGGTCTCGCCCGACAGCGCGGTGAGGTTCGGCTGCGACAGCGTGGTAACGAGGCCGACCCGTTCGGCGAGATCGAGCGCGCCGAGGATATCGAGGCCGAACAGGTGGCCGAGGCCGCCGAGGGTCGAGCCCGAGCCGGTGGTCTTGATGCCGGGGCCGGTGATCGCAACTACATTGCCGGTGAGCGGGTCGATCCCGTAGCCGCCCGGATTGGCGATGTTCGCTCCGACGCCGAGAGGGCCATCGGTGCGAAAGGTCCCGTTCCCGAGCGCCCGCCCGTTGCCGATCCCGAAGCGGAAACCGCCGGTGGTGTCGATAGTCGACAGGTTGGCGCCGATTTCGCGGATCAACGAACGGCTGACCTCGGCGAACTTGACCTGCAGGTTGACCTGAAGCGGCGTCGCGGTGCGCAGCCGGCTGATGACGTTGGCGCCGTCGCCGACGAAGGCGGTGACCAGGCGCTCGGCCTCGGCGGCATCTTCCGGCGCGGCGACCGTGCCGGTCAGCAGGAAGGTGTTGGTGCCCATCGTCGCGACGCTGATCTTCGCTTCCGGCATGGCCAGGGCGAGCATCTGGTCGACGCTGTCGATGTTCGACCCCACCCGGACGTTGGCGGACCAGATGATCGCGCCGGCCTTGTTGCTGGCGTAGACCGTGGTCACCCCGCCGGACTTGCCGAACAGGTAGAGCTGGTGCTCCGACTTCACCTGGACGTCCGCGACCGCGTCGTTGGCGACAAACACGTCGGCCATCGTGCCGGGGACGTTGATCAGCTCCCCGCGGCCGATCGACAGGTTGAGATCGCGGCTGGGGGCGACCGTCTCCTGGGCGTTCGCCGGCAGGGCGGGAAGCCCGGCGAGCGGCGCGGCGGCAATGCCGGCGAGCAGCAGCGTGGCGGTAAGGCGACGGTTCATTGTCTTGCCCTTCGATTGAGACTGGCGATGCGTGATCATCGAATTGTCCTCAGAAAGCGCCAAGCGCGGCGGTCGCGCCGGAGACCACCTGGCCCCCGTTGTGCAGCGCTTCAGCCTGGGTGCCGGTGAACTGGCTTACCTGGCCACCGCGCGAGATCTCGACCGTGGTGGTCGCCTTTCCGCGGGTAACCGTGACGGTCGAGCGCGGCGACGGGGCGGCACCACGGGGCGCAGCGCCGACAACACCGGCGGGACCGGCTACGGTCGCCGGAGCGGCGGGCGGCACGGTGCGGCGCTGGAAGCGCGAGACGTCGCCGCCGGTCTGGTAGGTCGACGCGCCGTCGTTCGGGCGATTGACCGCCGCGGCGAGCAGCTTTTCCTCCTCCTGCGGCGAAGCGCCGTCGGGGATCTTCACGTCGCCCTGCGCAATGGCGCGCTCGAGCTCGGTCTGGTTGTCGGCGATCGAGCGCAGCGACAGGCTGAGCGTGCCGATGGTCTGCGCGACGGCGACCTTCTCCGCGATCTTGGGCGTCACTTCGAGGGTGACGGTGCGGAACTGGCGCACGACGGTGTTGCCGTTGACGGTTTCCTGGGAGGTCGACTGGTCGGTCGCCAGGACGCGCAGGTTGCGCAGGATCGTCTCGGCCGCCTTGAGGTCGCCGGTGGCGCCTTCGCCGCCCTTGACGGTCTGGGTGAGCATGAGGTCGACCCGGTCGCCCGGGAACACGAAGCCGCCGACGCCGGTCTTGGCCGACACGGGCACGGTGATGGCGCGCATGCCGGGGCCGAGGGCGGCGGCGAGGAAGCCGCGGTCGCCGGGCTTGACCAGCGCGCCCTGCGTGACCGGTTCACCCGCGGTGATCGGGAAGCGCACCACGGTGCCGAGCAGCTTGGACACGTCGGACGAACCGTCGATATAATAGGCGTCCTTGACCAGTTCCTTCGGCCACGGCTGGAAGCCGATCGCGTCGGCGGTGATGATCGTGCCGGTCGGCAGCACGCGCTGCGCGACGAGGACTTTGGGGCCTTGGGGGACGGCGGGCGCCGCCTCGGCCTTGGGCGCCGACGATCCGGCGAACATGCTCCGGGCCATCATGGCGGTCACGATCGCGATCGCAAGCGCACCCACCAGCAGCAGCAGCTTCTTCCTGTCCATGGCTATCAAAGCCCCCTTAAACGGCCCGTACAATCCCCACGGGCGGGATAGATTTCGTGGTTAAGTGAGAAGGGTTAAAATCGGGTTCACCCGACCAGCGAGGCTTGCGCCGCCGGCAGATAGTGCGCGCCGAGGACCCACAGGCCGGCGATCGCGATCGCGACGCCGTAGGGAATGGCGAGCTTGTCGCGCCGGTGGCGGGAGATGTGCCAGGCGCCCATCACCAGAGTCAGCAGGCCCCCGACCAGTGCCATCATGACGAGCAGCTTGAGGAACCACGTGGGCTCGATCCACAGCGCCAGGGCCGTCAGCAGCTTGACGTCGCCGCCACCCATCCACTTCAATGCGAACAGGCCCGCGAACACGGCGAATGCGGCAATGCCGACGCCCAGTTGCAGCGCGACCCCTGGCCACAGCGACAGGCCGCTGGCCCACCAGAAAAATGGTGCGCCGATGACGATTGCGAGGTTGAGCCAATTGTCGATCTGGCGGCGGCGCCAGTCGGTCGCCGCGGCGACCAGCAGCGCAATTGCCAAGGCCACAAGCAGCCCGTAGTGCAGATATCCGCCCAGCATTGGTAAGCCCCCCGAGTGCCCAAACGGGCCTCTTGTTCGGGGTGCTAACGCGCAGTGCTTACCAAATAGTAACCAAGGCCGGAGGCGCGCAATTAGCCAAATCCATTATGCCCCCGAGGGCTTGGCCGTGGACCGGCGCGCGATCCCGCGGGGCGCGGCCGAGAGCCGTTGGCGCGCCCCAGACGGGCACGAAATCCGGCGGATCGACCTGCCGCCCGATGGCCCGCCGCGCGGCGGGCTGCTGTTCGTCGGCGGGCGCGGCGATTTCTACGAGAAGTACCTCGAAGCGCTGGTGCACTGGCAGCGGGTGGGCTGGCGGGTGACGGCCGCCGACTGGCGCGGGCAGGCAGGTTCGGGCCGACTCGGCGGCGACGCGGTGACCGGGCACATCGGTGACTTTGCCGAATGGGTGGGCGATCTCGCCGCGCTGTGGCGGGAGTGGGCAGCGGAGACGCCTGGGCCGCACGTGCTCGCCGGGCACTCGATGGGCGGGCATCTCGCTCTTCGGGCCGTGGCGGAAAGTCGGATCGCGCCCGACGCGCTGGTGCTCGTCGCGCCGATGCTGAACCTCGCGAGTTCGCTCCCGCCCGCGTTGATGCACACTTTCGCACGCCTGATGAGGCGCCTGGGCGATCCGCGCCGCCCGGCGTGGAAGTGGAGCGCCGTTCCCGGCGAACCGCCGCCTCAGCGAGAACACCAGCTTACTCACGATCCCGCACGCTATGCCGACGAGATGTGGTGGCGCGGCCAGCGCCCCGAACTGGTCATGGGTTCGGGAAGCTGGGGCTGGGTGGAGCGCGCCTATGCCTCGATGCGCGGCTTGCTCGCACCCGGCGTGCTCGAACGCGTGCAGGTACCGACACTGATCGTCGCGACGAGCGCGGACGCGCTGGTCGGCTACCCTGCCACCGCCGCTGCTGCCGCGCGGATTCCCAACGCGGAGCTCGTAACATTCGGCGATGAGGCGCGGCACGAGATCTTGCGCGAGGCCGACCCCGTCCGCAGCCAGGCCTTGGCGGCGATCGACGGCTTCCTGGAGCGAACGACATGACGCGTGACTGCGACATCGCGGTGGTCGGCGCGGGGATCGCCGGCGCCAGCCTCGCCGCCGAACTAGCCGCGCACGGGGCCACACGTGTCCTGCTGATCGAGGCCGAAGACCGCCCCGGCTATCACACCACCGGCCGCTCGGCGGCGTTCTACGAGGAGTGCTACGGCGGGCCCGCGGTGGTGCCGCTGTCGCTCGCCTCGGGCACCTGGCTGCGCGAGCATGGATTCTTGAGCCCTCGCGGCGCGCTTTACGTGGGTCGCGCAGCGGACGAGGTCGCGCTCGACGCATTCATGGAGCGCTTCGCGGGCAGCGGCGTGCATATCGAGCGGCTCGACCGAGCGCAGATGGAGACGCATCTACCGGGGTTGCGCACCGAGTGGACCGGCGCGGTATGGGAGCCGGCCTGCGCCGATATCGACGTCGCCGCGCTGCACCAGCACTACCTTGCCGCCGCCAAGAAGAGCGGAGTGGAGCTCGCGGTCCGTACCCGTATCGCTGCGGCGGGTCGTTCCGGCGACGGCTGGCTGCTCTCTGTCGAGAACGGGGACGAGATCGAGGCGCGCGTGCTGGTCAATGCCGCCGGGGCTTGGGCGGACTCGTTTGCCGAGACCGCCGGCGCGCGCGCGCTCGGCATCCAGCCGCTGCGGCGCACCGTGGCACAATTGCGCACCGACCCGCCGGCGCCCGCCGCGCTGCCTCTGGTGCTCGACATCGCGGGCAAGTTCTACTTCAAGCCCGAGAGCGGCCGGCTGTGGCTGAGTCCCCACGACGAGGAACCGAGCCCCCCGTGCGACGCCGCGCCCGAGGAACTCGCGGTGGCCGAGGCGATCGACCGGTTCGAGGCGGTGGTCGACTGGCGCGTGCTGGCGGTCGAGCGCAAGTGGGCGGGCCTGCGCTCCTTCGCGCCCGACCGGCTGCCGGTCTATGGCTACGATCCCAAGGTCGCGGGGCTGTTCTGGTTCGCCGGGCAGGGCGGCTTCGGCATCCAGACGGCGCCCGCCGCGGCGCGCTTTGCGGCGCAGCTGCTCACGGGAGCGCCGCGCGACGCAATGACCGAACGGCTCGACGCAGCGCTCTACGATCCCCGGCGTTTCCACTCGACAGAACTCTGATCGAAGTTAATCTACGGCCGGGTCGACATTACCGGAGGGCCTCAATGGCGCACCACTTCAAGATCAAGCAGAACAAGGCAGGCGAGTACGTCGCCTATTTCATGTACAATTCCGAACCGATTTTCTGGACCGAGGGCTACAGCTCCAAGGCCGGCGCCAAGAACGCGATCGAATCCGTCCAGAAGAACGGGCCCGGCGCCCAAACCGTCGAAGAATAACCTTTAGCGCTGCGCCGCCGTCGCATCGGCGGCGGCGCAGGCGAGCGCGTCCACCCGCTCGTTCTCGGGGTGCCCGGCGTGGCCCTTGACCCACACCCATTCGATGCTGTGCGGGCGCGCCGCGGCGATCAGCTCGTGCCACAGGTCGGCGTTGCGCACCGGTTGCTTGCTGGCGTTCTTCCAGCCGTTGCGCTGCCAGCCGTGGACCCACTTGGTGATCCCGTCGAGCACGTACTTGCTGTCGCTATGCAGTACGATTGCACAGGGCTCGATCAGCGCTTCCAGCGCCCTGATCGCCGCGGTCAGTTCCATGCGGTTGTTGGTCGTTTCCGCCTCGCCCCCCGACAGTTCCTTCTCGTGGCGCCCCATCCGCAGCAGCGCGCCCCAGCCACCGGGACCGGGATTGCCCTTGCAGGCGCCGTCGGTGAAAATCTCGACTGTCTTCATGGTTGGAAGGCGCCTTCGCCCGCCTCGGCATAGAATTGCAAGCGGCGGACGAAGTCCATCGGGTCCTTGCGTGTCACCAGTGCGCCGGGAGGCGTCTCCAGCCAATCGTACGCACGGCTGGAGATGAAGCGCATGCACGCCCCGCGCGCCAGTGTCGGCAGCTCGCCGATCTCGTCTGCGGTCAGCTCTCGCGCCGAGAAGTAGCCCTGCACAAGAGCGTCGCCGACATCGCGCCGGAACGACCGGCCGCCCTTGCTGAACGCCCACGCCGCATGCGTGACGGCCAGATCATAGGCGAAGAAGTCCTCGGCGGCGAAATAGAAGTCGATCAGACCTGAGACTTTGTCGCCCAGCATCAGCACGTTGTCGGGGAAGAGGTCGCAATGGACCACTCCGCCCGGCAGCCCGCCCGGCCAGGCGGAGGCGAGATAGGACAGCTCGCGATACGCGACGTCAGGCAGCGCGGGGTCGATCTCCGTAAGCCGATCGCTCCCGCACGAATGAATCAGGCGGTCCCATTCGGCGAGGCCCATCGTCTGCACGCCGTGCATCGGGAAGTCGGCGACCGCGAGGTGCAGCCGGCCGAGCGCAGCACCGACCGCACGCGCCTGTGCCGGCGTGGGCCGGTCGACCGAGATACCCGGGAGGTACTCGATCAACGCCACCGCCTTTCCCTCGACCGAGCGGAACAGGTTGCCCTCGCGGTCGTGGATTGTCGCCGGCACCGGACAGCCCTTGGCCGACAGGTGATCGAGCAGTCCGAGGTAGAACGGCAGGTACGCGGTATCGATACGCCGTTCGTACATGGTGAGGATGTAGCGCGCGCCGCCGCCCTCGCGTCCGGTGGTCTCGATCAGCCAGTTGGAGTTCGACACCCCTTCCGCGATGCCCTTGGCCGAGACCAGTTCGCCCACGTCGTATTCGGCGATCAGCGCCGCCAGGTCCTCCGCCGCGAGGTGGGTGTAGACCGCCACTATTCGGTGAGCTGACGGGGCAGCTTGAAGACCATCTTTTCTTCGGCGCTGACCAGAGTGTGCTCCTCCACCTCGCGCCACTGCGAAAGCTGTTCGACCACCTCGCGCACCAGCTTCTCGGGCGCCGAGGCGCCGGCCGTCAGCCCGATCGTGCCGACCCCTTCGAGCCAGGCCGCATCGATGTCGCTCGCCCGCTCGATCAGCCGCGCATCGGTGCCCATCCGCTGTGCGACTTCGACCAGCCGCACCGAGTTCGACGAAGTGGGCGAGCCGATCACCAGCACCAGGTCGCTCCCCGGTGCGATCGCCTTGACCGCCGCCTGGCGGTTGGAGGTGGCGTAGCAGATGTCCTCCGCCTTGGGCCCGACGATGTGCGGGAACCGGGCCTCCAGCGCGGTGACGATCTCGCGGGTGTCGTCGACCGACAGAGTGGTCTGGGTGAGGAACGACAGCGGCACGTCGTGCGGTAGATCGAGCGCGGCGACGTCGTCCAGGGTCTCGACCAGCGTGATCGCCCCCTCGGGAACCTGGCCCATCGTGCCGATCACTTCCGGGTGCCCGCGGTGGCCGATGAACAGGATGTGCCGCCCAGCCTCGATCTGGCGTTCGGCTTGGCGGTGGACCTTGCTCACCAGCGGGCAGGTGGCATCGACCCAGGTCATGTTGCGGCGGGTCGCCTCGGCGGGGACCGACTTGGGCACCCCGTGCGCGCTGAACACGACCGGCGCGCCCTCGGGCACTTCGTCCAGCTCCTCCACGAAGATCGCACCCTGCGCCTTCAGCGCGTTCACCACGTACTGGTTGTGGACGATCTCGTGCCGGACATAGACCGGCGCGCCGTAGCGCTCGATCGCCCGCTCGACGATCTCGATCGCCCGGTCGACGCCGGCGCAGAATCCGCGCGGCGCGGCGATCAGCAGGGTAAGGCCGAGCCGTTCGCCGGCCAGGGCCGGATCGTGGGTCAAGTTGGGCAAGGGGGCATTCATCGAGCGGCCTCTAGCGCTTCGCCGCGCGCGCCGCTAGGGCGGCGGCTGACCCAAGCGATATGGACCCTTGCCCGATATGATCAACCGTCTCCGCCTCGCTGCCATCCTGATGACCGGGGCCGCGCTGGCCGGCTGCAGCCACAAGGGCGAGCTGGTCCTGCAGGAAGGCGTGGGGGTTCAGGCTGTTCGCACCGTGTGCCCGGCGGTCGGCGTGCCCGACTATACCGGCGACATCACCACCTTCCGCGTGCCCGGCGATACCTCGGCGGCGAACATGGACGTGACCGCGTCGATCACCAATCTGCGCTCGACGTGCGACGACGCGACCGGCGGCGCGCGGGTCTATACCAACGCGACCTTCGACGTGCTCGCCCGCCGCACCGACGTGCGCGGCGCGCGCACCGTTACGCTGCCGTATTACTCGGTGGTGCTGCGCGGCGGCAGCTCGGTGGTGACCAAGCGGGTCGGCCAGGTGACCTTGAGCTTCGCCGACGGGCAGGAACGCGCGCAGGCCCGCGCGCAGGCAGGCGCCTATGTCGACCGGGCCGAGGCGACGCTGCCGGCCGACGTGCGCGACCAGATCACCCGCAAGCGCAAGGCGGGCGACGAGGATGCGGCGATCGATCCGCTGAGCGATCCGGCGGTCAAGGCCGCCGTCGCCCGCGCGACGTTCGAGCTCCTCGTCGGCTTCCAGCTAACCGAGCAGCAGCTGGCGTACAACGCGACCCGCTAAGCGTACCCGAGCGCCGGCTTGCGCTTTGGCGCGGTTCGGCTAACCCGCGCCGCCATGTCGGACATACAGACTCTGCACGCCGCGTTCGCCAAGCGGATCGGCGCCGTTTTGCACGCTCTCGAGCTGGAGGGTGCACTGCCCCACGGCGCCTCGCAGGCCGCGGTCACGGTCGAGCCGCCGCGCGATCCGTCGCACGGCGACCTCGCCACCAACGCCGCGATGGTGCTCGCCAAGCAGGCCGCAACCAACCCGCGTAGCCTGGCGGAGAAGATCGTCGCGCACCTCGAGCGCGAGCCGGCGGTGGCCGAAGCGTCGATCGCCGGGCCGGGCTTCATCAACCTGAAGCTCGCCGACGACGTGTGGCTGGACGAGCTCAAGGCCATTGCCGCGCTCGGCCCCGACTACGGCCGTTCCACGACCGGTGCCGGGCGCCGGGTCAACGTCGAATACGTCTCGGCCAACCCCACCGGCCCGATGCACATGGGCCATTGTCGCGGCGCGGTGGTGGGCGATGCGCTGGCTACCCTGCTCGAGTTCACCGGCCACCCGGTCACGCGGGAATACTA
>JAEWKG010000050.1 GCA_023386135.1 Pseudomonadota bacterium
GGCAACAGCACCTTGAGCATCGCCTGCACCTGCGCCTTTTCCGCCGAGCCGGTGCCGACCACCGCTTTCTTCACCAGCCGCGCGGCATGCTCACGCACCGGCACCCCGGCGCGACCGCAGGCCGCCAGCACCGCGCCGCGCGCCTGGGCGCGCTTCAAGGTCGATTGCGGGTTCTTGTTGGCGAATACCTCCTCCACCGCGACCCGGTCGGGCGCGTGGACCGCGATCAGCGCGGCGACCGCGTCGTGGAGATGGTGCAGCCGCTCGGCCATCGGCGCCTTGGCATCGGTCGGCACTTGCCCGTTGGCGAGGTGGCTCAGCCGCGAACCCTCGGCGCGCACCACGCCCCAGCCGGTGCAACTGAGCGAAGGGTCGAGGCCGAGGATGATCAGAGCCGCAGACCCAACCGCGGCCCGACCTGCATCATCGCGAGGTAAAGCAGCACCGTCAGCACGCATCCGGCGAGCAGCGCAGCCCAGAAGTTGGCGCCCACCCGTAGCAGCGCCGGGATCACGAGGAACATCGGCAGGCTCGGCAGCACGTACCAGAAGGTCGCCGCCGAATGGACCGCCATGTTCTCCGCGTCAGGCCTCTGGTGCCAGAGGAAGATCATTCCCAGCACCGAGACCAGGGGCAGCGAGGCGACGATCGCCGCGGTCGCGGGCAGGCGCCGGCCGATCTCCGAAATGGCCGCGATCATCGCCCCGGCGAGCAGTGCCCGGGCGACGAGAGCCCACACTTAGCCCACCGCCTCGCTTGTCGAGGCGGGCATCAAGAAAGCTTCTCCGCCACCTCGTCGCTGACGGTGTAGTTGCCCCACACGGTCTGCACGTCGTCGTCGTCTTCCAGCGCATCGACCAGCTTGAACAGCGTCGGCGCGTCGCCTTCCGCAACATCGACGGTCAGGTTGGGCTTCCACGCCAGCTTGACCGCTTCGGGCTCCCCGAGCGCCTTCTCGAGCGCGCCCGCCACTTCGTGCAAGCTTTCCATGTCGGTCCACACGGTGTGGCCGTCCTCACCGCTCTCGACATCGTCGGCGCCCGCTTCGATCGCGGCTTCGAGGACCTTGTCCTCGTCGCCCGCGCTTGCCGGGTATTCGATCAGGCCCTTGCGCTCGAACCCGTGGCTGACCGCACCGCTCGCGCCCAAATTGCCGCCGTTCTTGGCGAACGCGGTGCGCACGTTGGTCGCGGTCCGGTTGCGGTTGTCGGTCAGCGCCTCGACGATCAGCGCCACACCGCCGGGGCCGTAGCCTTCGTAGCGGATTTCCTCGTAATCCTCGCCGCCGGCCGCCGCCGCCTTCTCGATCGCCCGGGCGATGTTGTCCTTGGGCATCGACTGCGCCTTGGCGTTGTTCACCGCCAGGCGCAGGCGGGGGTTCATATCCGGGTCGGGCGCCCCCATCTTGGCCGCGACCGTGATCTCGCGGGACAGCTTGGAGAATTGCGCCGAGCGCTTCTTGTCCTGCGCGCCCTTGCGGTGCATGATATTTTTGAACTTGGAATGGCCTGCCATGGGTCCGTTCTTGACTAGTGATTTAACGAAAACGAGGGCGCATTAGCCGCATGAGCGGGCAACCGACAAGAGCCGGGGTGTCGCCCCCTACCGACCCGTCCGAGAGCAACAGCTGGGTGCCCACCGAGTGGCGGCGCTTCAGCGCGTTCCTGCGCAATCCGGTGCTGCCGGACCGGGCAACGCTGTCGCTCGGCAAATCGGTGCGCGCGCTGGTGCCATTGTTCGTGCTCGACCTTATCCTGATGGGCCTGGTGCTGGGCGGGATCGAGCTCGCCACCAGGCTCGGCATGCACATGCCGCATCACATGCTGGAGGACCTCCAGCTCACTCCGGTGCTGATCGCGTTCATGGTGATCGGCGCGCCGCTGGGCGAGGAAACGCTTTTCCGGGGCTGGCTGTCAGGGCGCCCGGGACACATCGCCGCGGTCCTTGCGCTGCTGACCGGTTTCGCCACGTTCGCGTTCGGGCCGACCGAGATCGTCAAGCTCGCCGGTGCGCTGGTCGCGCTGGTGATAGCGGCTGTCGCGCTCTTTGCGTTCCGCAAGCGCGATGCGTTCGGCTTTTTCCAGCGCCATTTCCGCTGGTTCTACATTGCTAGCGTGTTGCTGTTCGCCGGTATCCACCTGACCAACTTCGCCGGAGCGGGCTTCTCACCCACGCTGCTGCCGCTCGTACTGCCGCAACTGCTGCTGGCGCTGATCCTCGGCTACCTGCGGGTCAATCGCGGGCTGCTGACCGGCGCGGCGCTACACATGCTGCACAACACGCTGTTCGTCGGCCTCATGCTCGCCGGGGTGAAGTAGCTACCCGTTGACGATCGTGCCGCCATTCGGGTGCAACACCTGCCCCGACATGTAGCTCGAATCCTCGCAGGCCAGGAACAGGAACGCGGGCGCTACCTCGTTGGGCTGGCCGGGGCGCCCCATCGGAGTGTCCTCGCCGAACGTCTTCATCTTTTCCGGCGACGACCCGCCGAACGGATTGAGCGGGGTCCAGATCGGCCCCGGCGCCACGCCGTTCACGCGGATGCCGTCCTTGGCGAGATTGGCCGACAGCGAGCGGGTGAACGCGGTAATCGCACCCTTGGTGCTCGAATAGTCGAGCAGCTCCTTCGAGCCCTGGTACATCGTGATCGAGGTGCAGTTTATGATCGACGCACCCTTCTTGAGGTGCGGGCGCGCCGCCTGGACGAGGTAGAACATCGAAAAGATGTTGGTCTGGAACGTGCGCTGGAGCTGCTCCACCGTGATGTCGGTGATGTCCTTGTCGGGATGCTGCTCGCCCGCGTTGTTGACCAGCACGTCGAGCCGGCCCCACCTGCCGATCACCTTCTCGACGAGCGCCTTGCCGACCTCGGGATCGCCCAGATCCCCGCGGTGGATCAGCGCTTCGCTGCCTTCCTCCTCGATCCGGTCGACGGTGAACTGGGCATCGTCGTCC
>JAEWKG010000056.1 GCA_023386135.1 Pseudomonadota bacterium
ATGCCCCAAACGCCCCCGCCGGCGCTTTTGGCGCCGGCGTCGTTCGCTTTTGTTCTCTTGAAGCCGCCCGCCGCACCGGCAGGCGAGGCCGAATCAGAGGCCGGCGACTCGCTTGGAGAGGCGGCTCATCTTGCGGCTCGCGGTGTTCTTGTGAAGCACGCCGCGGGCGACCCCGCGGGCGAGCTCGGGCTGGGCCGCCTTGAGCGCGTCGGCCGCAGCGGCCTTGTCGCCGCCGGCGATCGCGGTCTCGACCTTCTTCAGGAAGCTGCGGATGCGGCTCACCCGGTTGGTGTTGATCTCCGCGCGGGTATTGTTGCGGCGGATGCGCTTCTTGGCTTGCGGCGTATTGGCCATGTCTGTCCTCAGTGAGCCGCTGCTGGCGGCCGAAAATCGTGTTTCGCGTGGGTGCTCGCGGTGGGCGGACCCGCCGGGAAAGGCGCGCCCCTAGCGGCGCTGCCGCTTTGCGTCAAGTTAGCGCTGGCACTTTGGGCAATACCAGGTGCTCCGGCCTCCTTGGGTGAAGCGGCGGATCGCCCCGCCATCCTCGCGCAGGCACGGTTTCGCCTCGCGCCCGTACACCGCGAAGCGGGTCGCGAAATAGCCGAGTTGCCCGTCCGGCTGGGCATAATCGCGCAAGGTCGAGCCGCCATCGCCGAGCGACCGTTCGAGCACGTCGCGGATCGCGGGGACCAGCCGCTCGAGCGCCGGCTTCGAGACCTTGCCCGACGCTTTGCGCGGATCGATCCGCGCGTGCCACAGCGCCTCGCACACATAGATGTTGCCGAGGCCCGCGACGATTCCCTGGTCGAGCAGCAACAGCTTGATCGCCTGCTTGCGGTCCTTGAGCGCGCGCTTGAGATGATCGGCGGTGAGGTCCGGCCCCAGCGGTTCTGGTCCCAGCGCCGCGAACGCCGGCCACTCGTCGAGAACGGGCGTGTCGACCAGGTCGACGAAGCCGAACCGCCGCGCGTCGTTGAGCGCGTAGGTATGATCCGCGGTCTCGATCACGAGATGGTCGTGCTTGTCGGGTGCGGACGGGTCGATCCGCCACCGCCCGCTCATCCCGAGATGGAACACCAGCGTCGCGTCGCGGTCGGTGTGGATGAGGCCGTACTTGGCGCGCCGCCCGAGACCGGTGACTCGCGCGCCGGTGAGGCGCTGGACCAGACCTTCCGGGAACGCTCGCCGCATATCCGCCCGGTTGAGCTGCACCCGCTCGATCCGCGCGCCGTCGAGCGAAGCGGCGAGGCCGCGCACGGTTGTCTCGACCTCGGGAAGCTCGGGCATCGAGCGGCCTCTATCACTCTTTGCCCTGCGAGCAATTGCCCGTAAGGCCCCCGCCATGAGCGATACCGTGTCCTTCGGTTACGAAGAGGTCGATCCCGAAGAGAAGACCCGCCGCGTTGGGGCGGTGTTCTCGGGCGTGGCGGCCAAGTACGACGTCATGAACGACGCGATGAGCGGCGGGATGCACCGGCTGTGGAAGGACCAGTTCGTCCGCCGCGTGAAGCCGCAGCGGGGCGAGGCGATCCTCGACATGGCGGGGGGCACCGGCGACATCGCCTTCCGCCTCGCCGACCGCGGCGCCAGCGTGACGGTGGCCGACATCAACCAGGAGATGCTCGATGTTGGGGTGGAGCGGGCGCTCGAACGCGGCATCGGCGGCCTCGTATGGAGCCGCCAGAACGCCGAACAGCTGAGCTACCCTGCGCGCAGCTTCGATGCCTACACGATTGCGTTCGGCATCCGGAACGTCACCCGCATCGACCTGGCGCTCGCCGAGGCGCACCGCGTGCTCAAGTACGGTGGGCGGTTCTATTGCCTCGAATTCTCGACCACCGAGTGGCCGGGGTTCAAGGACGCCTACGACTTCTATTCGCACAAGCTGGTGCCGAAGATCGGCCAGGCAATCGCCGGCGACGCCGACAGCTACCGCTACCTGATCGAATCGATCCGCCGCTTCCCGCCGATGCCCGAGTTCGAGCGCATGATCCGCGCCGCCGGCTTCGCGCGCACCAAGGTCGAACCGATCCTGGGCGGGCTCGTCGCAATCCATTCGGGGTGGAAAGTATAGCGTGACCCGCCCCGCGACGCATATCTGGCGCCTCTTTCGTTGGGGCATCACCGCGGCGCGCCATCGCGCTCTGGTAGGCATCGAGCGCGACCCGAACACACCGCCCCCCGTAGCGCGCATGGCTCGCCTGGCGCGATGGGCCTCACTGACTGGGCGCGTCGGTCAGCCTGACTATGCCGCGGCGTTCCAAAAGATCGGCCCGGCGGCAATCAAGCTCGGCCAATCACTCGCCACCCGGCCCGACCTCGTCGGCGAAGCGGCAACGCACAACCTCCTGAGCCTGCAGGACAGCCTGCCGCCGGTTCCCTTCGCGGAGATCGAGGCGGAGATCGCGCGCAGCTTCGATGCGCCGGTCGCCAGCCTTTACTCGTCGATCGATCCGGTTCCGGTCGGCTCGGCCTCGATCGCGCAGGTCCACCGCGCGGTCACCACCGAGGGACGCGAGGTCGCGATCAAGGTGCTGCGCCCGGGCATCCGCGAGCGCTTCGCCCGCGACATCGACACCTATGAGTGGGCCGCCGCGCATCTCGAAGCGATGGGCGGCGAGGCGAGCCGGCTGCGCCCGCGGCTGACGATCGCCAACTTCAAGCGCTGGACCAACCGCGAGCTCGACCTCCGGCGCGAGGCCGCTAGCGCGAGCGAGCTGGCCGAAGCGATGCGCGGGTTCGCCGGCTACTGCGTGCCCTCGGTCGATTGGGACCGCACCAACGGCCGGGTGATGACCCTCGAATGGATCGACGGGGTCAAGCTGTCGGATCGCGAGGCGTTGGTGGCGGCGGGTCACGACCTGCCTGAACTCGCCCGGCGCCTGGTGCTCGCCTTCCTGCAGCAGGCAATCAGTGCCGGGTTCTTCCACGCCGACATGCACCAGGGGAACCTGTTCGTGCGCGCCGACGGGACGATCGTCGCGATCGACTTCGGCATCATGGGCCGGATCGACCGCCGTGCGCGGCAATGGCTCGCCGAGATCCTCTACGGCCTCACCACGGGCAACTACCGCCGCGTCGCCGAGATTCATTTCGAGGCGCAGTACGTGCCGGCCTATCACTCGGTCGAGGAGTTCGCGACCGCGCTGCGCGCCGTAGGCGAGCCGATGCGCGGCAAGCCGGTGAGCGAACTGAGCGTCGGCCAGATGCTCGACGGGCTGTTCGCAATCACCCGCGACTTCGACATGCAGACCCAGCCGCATCTGCTGCTGCTGCAGAAGACCATGGTGATGGTCGAGGGTCTCGCCACCAGCCTCGATCCCGCGATCAACATGTGGGACGTCTCAGCTCCTTTCGTCCGCGCGTGGATCCGGGACGAGCTGGGGCCGGAAGCGGCGCTGGCGGACCGCCTGCGCACCGATGTCGAGACCCTGCTGCGCCTGCCCGAACTCATTCGCCGGGTCGAGGAACGCTACCCCGCCAAGGGCGGCGCCCCCGAGCCGCCGCCGCTACCCGAAGTGCCGTTGGTGTGGGAGCGCCGCATCGAACGCCCGCGCTGGCCGGGCTACCTCCTCGCCGCGCTGGTCGGCGGCGCTGCGGTGGCGGCCGCTTCGCTCGCGGGGTTGTTGAACTGAGCCGCTAGACCGTCCGATGCGGCAGCACTCGGCTGCCCGCCAGCGACAGGATCACGGCCGCTGCCTCGACCAGCATCGGCGCGAAGAAGCCCGGGTAAGTGCCGTCCATAGCAATGCTGACGCAGCGGCCGAGGAGCGCGATGCCGAAGATCGCCGCCGGAACCAGCAGCAGTTCGCCGTTACGCTTCCAGGCGCCCCAGATCATCGCTCCGCCGCCGACAAAGAAGAGCGCGGGGAAGTCCGCCCTCAGAACGGCGAGGCCGCCGGCGCCGTCGGCCATCAGGTGGAAGCTCGTCACGGTGCTCGCAGGCATGACCAGAAAGCCCAGGCCCATGACGAGAAAGAACAGGCCCTCGATGAAAATCAGCGCGGTCAGGATCAGGCGCATGCGAACTCCCCGTTTGATTGCGGCGGTTGTGACGCCAAGCGAAACCTTGCGCTAGTGCAATCTTAACCACCGCCGCCCTAGGACTGGCGCGGATTGTATGCGCCCGCTAGTCAGGCGCGATGGTGGCGCGAGGGGTTCGATGCACGAGCTGGTCGGCAAGCGACCGCAGCGGGAGCCGCTTCGCATGAGCGGGCCCAAGGTGCTGCTCGTCATCGGCGGCGGGATTGCCGCGTACAAATCGTGCGAGCTCGTCCGCCTGATCCGCCGCGGCGGGGGCGAGGTGACCTGTGTGCTCACCGAGGGCGGCAGCCAGTTCGTCACCCCGCTGGCGCTCGCCGCGCTCAGCGAGAACAAGGTCTACACCAACCTGTTCGACCTCAAGGACGAGGTCGAGATGGGGCACATCCAGCTGAGCCGCGCCGCCGATCTCGTGGTGGTATGCCCGGCGACCGCCGACCTTCTCGCCAAGATGGCCGCCGGGATCGCCGACGATCTCGCCACCACGCTGATCCTCGCCACCGACAAGCCCGTACTCGCGGTGCCGGCGATGAACGTGAAGATGTGGCTCCACGACGCCACCCGCCGTAACGTCGCCTGGCTGCGCGAAGCGGGGGTCGAGGTGATGGAGCCCGACGAGGGCCCGATGGCTTGCGGCGAGTTCGGCCCCGGCCGCTTGCCCGATCCCGAGGTAGTGTGGGCCGAAATCGCCGCCCGCTTCGGCATCGCCGCCGATTGCGAGCCGGACCTCAACGAAGCGCTCGAGCCGGAGGCGGAGGTTGAAGGCGGGGGCCGTCTGAGCTCGCTGATCTCTGCGCTGATCCCGCGCAAGACCCCGGTCCGCGATGCCGAAGAGGACTTCGGCGAGCCCGAGTATCTCGACGAGCTTCCCGCCGAAGAGCCGCTGCCGGTGCCCGATCTCTCCGGCCCGCTGATGGCGAAGAAGGGCAAGGCCAAGGCGGCCCCGCCGACCGATGCCGAGGCGCTCAATCACACCGTCGCGACGGGCGCGGGGGACCAGCTCCCCGAAGTGCTGGCGGACCCGCTCGCCGGACAGCCCGACTTCGACATCGCGCCCGAGCATCGCCCGCTGTACGGGCGGCACATCCTGGTAACCGCAGGGCCGACGCACGAGCCGATCGATCCGGTGCGCTACATCGCCAACCGCTCGAGTGGGAAGCAGGGCTTTGCGATCGCCGCCGCCGCTGCCGCACTCGGTGCGCGGGTGACGCTGGTGGCGGGGCCGGTCACGCTGCCAACGCCTGCCGGGGTCGACCGCATCGACATCGAATCCGCGCGCGAGATGTCCGACGTGGTCAAGAAGACGCTGCCGGTCGATGCCGCGGTGATGGTCGCCGCGGTCGCCGACTGGCGCAGCAAGGAATACGCGGCGGAGAAGATGAAAAAGCGCGGCTCCGCCCCGCCGGCGCTGTTGCTGACCGAAAACCCCGACATCCTGGCGCAGGTCTCCGCCGGCAAGCAGCGGCCCAAGCTGCTGATCGGTTTCGCCGCCGAAACCGAGGACGTGGTCGAGAACGCCAAGACCAAGCGCAAGCGCAAGGCGGTCGACTGGATCGTCGCCAACGACGTGTCGGGCGACGTGATGGGCGGAGACGCCAACACCGTGCACATTGTCACCGGCGACGGGGTGGAAGACCTGCCGCAGATGCCCAAGAACGACGTCGCGCTCGCGCTCGCCGAACGCATCGCGGTGGCGCTCGACAAGGTCGATCCGCGCGATGAGTGAGCAGGTGGCGGTAGAGGTCAAACGCTTGCCGCATGGCGAGGGCTTGGCTCTGCCCGCCTATGCCACCGAAGGTGCCGCGGGGATGGACGTTCTCGCTGCCGAAGACGTGGTTCTACCGGCCGGCGGCCGCCATGCGGTCGCGACCGGCCTGACGGTGGCGATTCCGGAAGGCTACGAAATCCAGGTCCGGCCGCGTTCGGGCCTCGCGCTCAAGCACGGGATCAGCGTGCCCAATGCGCCCGGCACCATCGACAGCGACTACCGCGGCGAGCTCAAGGTGATCCTGATCAACCACGGCGCGGAGCCGTTCGCCATCGCCCGCGGGGACCGGGTGGCCCAGCTCGTGCTCGCGCCGGTCGTGCGCATGGCGTGGGACGAGGTGGATACACTCGATGAAACCGATCGCGGAGGCGGCGGTTTTGGCTCGACCGGCGGGCATGCCCGCCTGGTCTAACCGCGCAGGCTTTCGAGCCGCTGCAGATACCGCGCGACCGTATCGATCTCGAGATTGACCTCGCTCCCCTGCGCCAGCTCGCCCAGCGTGGTGACCTCGGCGGTGTGGGGGATGATGTTGAGCCCGAAATGTGCGGAGCCGTTGCTACGGTCCTCGACCGAATTTACCGTCAGCGAGACCCCGTCGACCGTGATCGAGCCCTTGGCGGCGATAAACGGCGCCAAGGGCTGCGGCGCGAGCACGGTCACCCGCATCGAGTCGCCCTCGGGCTGCCAGTTGGCGATCGTCCCAACCGCGTCGACGTGGCCCGAGACGATATGCCCGCCGAGCTCGTCACCGACCTTGAGCGAAGGCTCCAGGTTTATGCGCGCGCCCTGGCGCCACATGTCCTTCGCGGTGCGGCTGACGGTCTCGGCCGAGACGTCGACCGCGAACCACGCGTCGCCCGCTTCGCCGCCGCGCTCGACCACCGTCAGGCACACGCCGGCGCAAGCAATCGACGCGCCGATGGTGATTCTGGCCGGGTCCCACGGGCAGGTGATCCGCACGCGCAGGTCGCCGCGCTGCTCGACGCTGTCGATCGTGCCGATCGCGGTGACGATGCCGGTGAACATGGCGTAAAACCCCTAGCCTTCGCGCAGCCGGCGATAGGCGGTGAAGGTGTCGCTGCCAAGCTGCGCCTGTTCGGCGAGTTCCCAGCGGCCACGTGCGTTGGCGAGATCGGTCAAGCCAACCGACCCGACTGCTCGCAGTCCGTCGCCGATAACGATGGGTGCGCGGTAGATTTCCAGCCGGTCGACAAGGTCGGCGTCTAGGAAAGCGGCCGCGGTTTGCGCACCGCCCTCGACGTAGAGGTATTGGACGCCGTTCATCCCCGCGATATTGGCCGGCTCGGAGATCGACTGCGCTTCCGCTACCCTGCCGCGGGTCAGCACCCACCGTTCGGGCGATCGGTCTTCGAGGCTGGGCAGGCGTACATCGAGCCGCGGCGCGTCCG
>JAEWKG010000064.1 GCA_023386135.1 Pseudomonadota bacterium
TTCCAGCTCCCGGTGACCGGCCGCACGCTGGCGGGCTTCGGCGAAACGCGCAGCGCTGGCGACCGCACCCGAGGCCTGTCGCTCGCCCCCGTCGGCGGCGCGCAGATCGTCGCGCCCGCTGCGGGCCGGGTGGCCTTCGCCGGGCCGTTCCGCGGGTTCGACCGCATCGTCATCATCGAGCATCCGGGCGGCTTCACCAGCCTCGTCACCGACCTCGCGCGCACCGATGTCGCGGTAGGGCAGGACGTCGTCGCCGGCGCACCGCTGGGCATCGCCGGACCCACCCGCCCGGTCGTCGGGTTCGAGCTGCGGCGTGGCGGGACACCGGTCAATCCGCTCGAATTCCTGCGCTGAGACACCCGCACGCCTCATCTGGCGTTCACTCCCGCCGCGCGATAGAACCCGCGCATAACCTACCGGGATCATCGACCATGAAGTTCGCCGCTCTCCTTCGTTCCGCCGCCCTGGTCAGCGCGGTCGCTTTGCTGCCTGCGACCACCGCCGGGTTCGCCCAGGTCGATGGCAAGGCGGGGCCGCAGTTCGCCAAGCTGTTCGCGGTCTACCAGCGGATCAAGGCGAGCTATGTCGAGCCGGTCGATGACGACAAGCTGATCCGCGGCGCGATCGACGGCATGCTCGCCAGCCTCGATCCGCACTCGGCCTACCTCGACGGCGGCGATCTGCAGCGGCTGGAGACGATGATCGACGGCAATTATTCGGGCCTCGGTCTGTCGGTCGTGATGGACGACGGGGCGGTCAAGGTGGTGAGCCCGTTCAAGGGCAGCCCGGCCGACAAGATGGGCATCAAGGCCGGCGACTACATCACCCACATCGACGGCAACCTCGTCTACGGCGGCGATCTCGACGATGCGGTCGCCAAGATGCGCGGCCCGGCCGGCTCGACCATTCGCCTGACCATTTTCCGCAGCGGGCGCGACGATCCGTTCGACGTGACCGTCACCCGCGGGGTGATCGAGCTGGAGCCGGTGACCCACAAGCTCGAAGCCGGCAACATCGGCTACATCTCGGTCAACGAGTTCAGCCGCGACGTCGGCGCCGACGTGTTCTCCGCCTATCAGGACCTCAAGAAGACCGCTGGCGGGCGGCTCGGCGGCCTGGTGCTCGACCTGCGCCAGAACCCCGGCGGTTCGCTCGACGAGGCGGTGGCCCTCTCCGACCTGTTCCTCGACAAGGGGCAGATCGTCTCGCAGCGCGGCCGCGCGCAGGGCGAATCGATCGTCTACAACGCCGAGAGCGTGTTCAAGGGCGACATGGCAAGCGGCGTGCCGCTGGTGGTGCTGATTGACGGCGGCTCGGCCTCGGCGAGCGAGATCGTCGCCGGCGCGCTGCAGGACCAGCGCCGCGGGGTGGTGATGGGCGAACGGAGCTTCGGCAAGGGCAGCGTGCAGACGCTGTTGCCGCTGGGGCCGACCGCGGCGCTCAAGCTCACCACGGCGCGGTACTACACACCCTCTGGCCACTCGGTGCAGGAAGGCGGGATCGATCCCGACATCGCGGTGCCGCAGCTGTCCGACCCGGACGCCGCCAAGCGCGACAAGTTCCGCCTGCGCGAATCGGACCTGCGCGGCCACCTCGTCAACGAAGCGTCACTGAAGGACGAGGATCTCGAGAAGGACCGCAAGGACGATCCGCGCTTCACCATGACCGCCGACGAGGTGAAGGCGAAGGGGATCGAGGACTTCCAGCTCAACTACGCGCTCGAAACCCTGCGCCGCACTTCGCCCAGCGCGATGGCCCGCCGCTGACCCTCATGCTGACCGCGTCGGAGAAGCTCGCCCAGCGGCTGGCGATCGGGGTGCCCGCGCTGCTGCTCGGCGGAGCGTACGTGTCGCAGTACGGCTTCGGGCTGGTGGCATGCGAGATGTGCTGGTGGCAGCGCTACGCCCACTTCGCGGCGCTTGCCCTGGCGCTCGCCTCGACCCTGCTCGCGCCCAAGCGGGTGTGGATCGCGCTCGCCGGAATCGCGATTCTGGTCGCCGGGCTGATCGGGGGGTTTCACGCCGGGGTCGAATACGGCTGGTGGGAAGGGTTCACCACCTGCAGCTCGCTCGATCTCGGCACGGACCCGCTCGAAGCGATCATGAACGCCCCGCTGGTGCGTTGCGACGAAGTGCAGTGGAGCCTCTTCGGCATTTCGCTCGCCGGGTTCGATTTCCTCATCTCGAGCGTTGCGGGGATAGCGATCCTTCTCCTGCTGCGCCGAAAGACCCGATGAGCGAGCCCGCCAACCACCGCATGATCCGCGTCGACCAAGCCGGCGAATACGGTGCGACGCGCATCTATGCCGGCCAGCTCGCGGTGATGGGCGACCGCGCTCCGCATGCGGGCGAGATCGCCGCGATGGCGCGTGCCGAAGCCGCCCACCAGGCGCGCTTCGACGCGCTGATGGCGGCGCGCGGGGTGCGCCCGACCGCGCTGCAGCCGTTCTGGTCGGTCGCCGGGTTCGCGCTGGGCGCCGCGACCGCCTTGATCGGCCCGGAAGCCGCGATGGCCTGCACCGCCGCGGTCGAGGAAGAGATCGACAAGCACTATTCCGAACAGCTCGACCGGCTGGAACAGGCGGGCGACGATCCCGAGCTCACCGCCATGGTTGCCGAATTCCGCGAGGACGAACGCGAGCACCACGCCGCCGCCATCGCCGCCGGGGCGGAACGGGCTCCGGCCTATCCGCTGCTGTCCGGCGCGATCCGCCTGGGCTGCCGGGTGGCGATCCGGCTGGCGGAACGCATTTGAGGAACCGGAGCGGGCCAATGCGCGCTTCATGAGGTGTTCAGTGCCCGAGGTTGAACCTTTTGTGCGCTGACTTGAACAGGACCAGACCGATGACCCGCCGCCTTCTCGCGCTCCCCCTCATCGCCCTCGCCGCGCTGTTCGCGCCCGCCGCGGCGCAGGGCACCGGCAGCGAAAAGGTGCGCATGGTCATCGCTTACGGCAACGACGAGGTTGCCCCGCCGCAGGGCGACGAGATCGTCGTCGTCGCCCGCCTTCCGGAGAACGACCGCTACCGCATTCCCGAGGTGCTGCGCTGGAGCGACGACCCCGCAAACATGGCCTGGGCGCGCCGGGTCGAGCGGCTCGACATGATCGGCGCGTTCGGCACCAACTCGTGCTCTCCGGCGGGCGCGAGCGGCTTCACCGGCTGCACCCAGCAGCTCATCAACGCCGCCTACGCCGACAAGCGCGAAGGCGCCGACGTGCGCTTCTCCGAGCTGATCGCCGCCGCGCGGGCCGAGCGTCTCTCGACAATCGACGCCGATGCCGCCGCAGAGCAGGCGCGGGTCGAGAGCATCGAGAAGGAATACATGGACCGGCTGGCGAAAGAGCGCGAAGGCGCGTTGCCCGGTGAACAGGCGACGAGCACCCCCGGCGCGGCTCCGCTGTCGCAGCCGCCACAGTAACCGGCGCGCGGATAGCCGCTCTTAATCTTTCGTGGTTAATGCGCGGCCCATGACCCCGCGCAAGATCCTGACCGTGTTCGGCACTCGTCCCGAGGCGATCAAGCTGTTCCCGCTGATCCACGCACTGGACGCGGACGAGCGCTTCGTGAGCCGGGTCTGTGTCTCGGGCCAGCACCGCGGAATGCTCGACCAGGTGCTCGAGATCGCGGGCGTCAACCCCGACCACGACCTCGACCTGATGCGGCCCGATCAGACGCTCGATGCGCTCACCGCCGCGCTGCTGACCGGCATTGGCAAAGTGCTCGACGAAGAGCAGCCCGACTGGGTGATAGTCCAGGGGGACACCGCCACCGCGATGGCCGGCGCGCTCGCCGCTTATTACCGCAAGATCCCGGTCGCGCATGTCGAGGCGGGGCTCAGGAGCGGCAACATCCACCATCCCTGGCCCGAAGAGGTCAACCGCAAGATCGTCGGCTCTTTCGCCGCGCTCCACTTCGCCCCGACCGAGACTGCGGCGGCGGCGCTGCGGCGCGAGAACGTCGATCCGGCCACGATCCACGTTACCGGCAATACGGTGATCGACGCGCTGCACTGGGTGACGGCGCGGATCGCCGGGCAGCCTGCGCTCGCGTCAGGCCTCGCCGACCTCGAGCAGCGCTTTGCCGGTAAGCGGATCATCGGCGTCACCAGCCACCGGCGGGAGAACTTCGGTGACGGCATGGCGTCGATCGCCGAAGCCATCATCCGCCTCGCCGCGCGACCCGACGTCGCGGTGATCTTCCCGGTTCACCTCAATCCCAACGTGCGCGCGGTGATGAACGACCGGCTCGCGGGCCTCGACAACGTCGCCCTGATCGAACCGCTCGACTACCCGCATTTCGCGCGCCTGCTCGACATCGCCGAGCTGATGCTGACCGACAGCGGCGGGGTGCAGGAAGAGGCGCCGGCGCTCGGCAAGCCGGTGCTGGTGATGCGCGAGACGACCGAAAGGCCCGAGGGCGTCGAAGCGGGCACCGCCAAGCTGTTGGGCACCGATGCCGACCGCATCGTCGCCGAGGCGAACCGCCTGCTTGACGACCCTGAAGCCTACGCCGCGATGGCGCGCGCCCACAATCCGTTCGGTGACGGGCATGCGGTCGAGCGAATCGTGGACGTTCTGGCCGCTCAGACTGTGTAGTAGTCGCGGTACCAGACGACGAACTGGCGAATGCCCTCGCGGTAATCGGTCGCCGGGCGGTAGCCGGTCAGCCGCTTGAGCAGATCGGCGTTGGCCCAGGTCGCCGGCACGTCGCCCTTCTGCATCGGCATGTAGTTGCGGATCGCCTCGACCCCGCACTCCGCCTCGATCGCCTCGATGAAGTCGAGCAGGCGGACCTTGTCGCTGTTGCCGATGTTGACCACCCGGAACGGCGCCACCGGGGACAGGCTGTCGCCGTCCTCGATCGCATCCTTGTCCTCGGGCCGCACCGGCGGGCTGTCGATCAGCAGGCGGATGCCGCGCACCAGGTCGGTGACGTAGGTGAAGTCGCGGTACATCTCGCCGTTGTTGTAGATGTCGATCGGCTCGCCGCCCAGGATACCCTTGGTGAACTTGAACAGCGCCATGTCGGGGCGCCCCCACGGCCCGTACACCGTGAAGAAGCGGAACATGGTGGTCGGCAGGTTCCACAGGTGAGCATAGCTGTGGCCCATGCTCTCGGTCGCCTTCTTGGTGGCGGCATAGGGCGTCATCTGGGTCTCGACGCGTTCCAGCTCGTCGAACGGCATGTCCTCATTCGCGCCATAGACGCTGCTGGTGGACGCCATCAGCAGGTGATCGACGGCCAGCTCGCGCGCGCACTCCATTACGTTGAAGGTGCCGACGATGTTGGCGTCGATATAGGCGCGCGGGTTTTCGAGGCTGTAACGCACCCCCGCCTGCGCAGCGAGGTGGACGATCACGTCGGGCTTCTCGGCGAGGCACAGCGCGCGCAGGCCCTCGAAGTCCTCCAGCATCCCGACATGCGCTGTGAAATGCTGGTTCTGCAGCAGCATCTGGTGCCGCCGCTCCTTGATGCGCACGTCGTAGTAGTCGGTCATCCCGTCGAAGCCGACCACCGCAAAGCCTTCGTCCAGCAGCAGCTGCGACAGGTGGAAGCCGATGAAGCCCGCGCTGCCGGTGACGAGGACTTTGCGCAAGCGATACCCTTTCCTATCGGCGGAGCTTCGACCCTATAAGAGGCTCGCGAGAAGGCAAAGCGCTCTTGATTGCCGTTGCGAGCAAACCGCCGCTTGCGCGATTGACCGGTGCTGATTCAGGGGTTTGGGTGACGATCGTACCGGCCTCGCTTTGTTCGCGTGCGCGGTTCTGCGGGGGTTTCGTCGTTGTCGAGCGACCAAGCCCTCCTCGTCTATCTTACGTGCCGCGCGGCCATCACCCTTGAGATGCCCTTTCAAGCTTGGCAAAGTGCGACTCGGGGGAGGAAACAAGCGTGTCAAAGCGCATACCGATGAGTCCGGCTGGCAGGCGAAGACAGAAATTGCGTGATCGATTGGTGCGACAAGTCGCCAAAACGATCATCCTCGCAATTTCGGCCGTGAGTGTCGCAGCGTGGGGTTACATTCTCCTCGACTGAGATTTGCATCGGCCTGCGCATAGGCGGAAACCTATTCCGAAGTCTTTCAGTTGCTTACCAGTGCGTCGCTCCGATCATCAAGCGGACACGCTGCAAGCAGACTGAAGTATTAGCAGGGAACTCCTTGAAGAAATACCGCTGGCGTGACAGCAGACTTCGCCTGCGATTACTTCGGTCATCGCGCAGCTAGCGGAACGCCGGGCTGCGTCGACAACCGAAGCAAGTGCGCTCATGGCACCACATGATTCGATATCATTGCGGCTATCGCGGTGGCCCTTCTTGCGGTTTTCGAGGCGAGCAAGGACAGCTTGGTCACCTCGTAGAGCATCATAATCCGGCGCCGTTGACGGGGCTCCTCGCGAAGACCGTGCTCGTGAAATACCGCCAAATCATATGCAGCACAAAACGGTCCGATTCGACCTCCCGGGGGGGTTCCAAGCCCCGAAATCCGGTTTAAATGCATGAGTTCCGGCGCGCTTCGCCCCTCGCCACACAAGGGGTCTTTGTCCGGCAGACAGATTTAGGATAGATGGGCGACCTTTCGTGCTGAGACAATCGACATCACGGGCCGCACTCGATGCTAACCTGAATCCAAAGGCGATGGTCCAACCGATATTGGTCGCCGTCGCAAGGACGGGGCTGGAGCTTCTGAGCAGCCTGCCTCGTGCCGTGAAGCAGCTCGTGGTGTTCACGCACGATGTATTCGCCTGCGTGGTCACAATGTACTTGGCATACTGTCTGCGCTTCGGGGCGATGGTACCGTTCGCCAAGCACTTGCAGATCAGCGCGGCGGTCGCGGTGGCCGCATGGACCGCTTCGGCGTTGTTTTCGGGTGTCTACACCAACATTTTTCGTTTCGCCGGGCGCGGCGCCATTCTGACTCTCGCGCGGGCGACGGGTGTAACGGTAATCATCCTGGTCGCCACCCTCGGCACGGGTCTGTTCGACAACGTTCCACGCACCGTTTCCATCATCGGCCCGGCGCTCTTGCTCATCTACTTGTTCGTTTCCCGGGTCGTGATCCGGTACGTCATGATCGACGTGCTTGAGCAGTTCGATTTCGTGGGATCGGTGCGGCGGCTGGCGATCTACGGTTCGGGCACCGCCGCTCAACAGGTGGCGGCGGCGATCAGTCATGAGCGCGCGATTCTGCTCGTCAGTTTCATTGACCACAGCGGCAAGCGGGCCGGGTCGAAGATCAACGGCAAGCCGGTCTGGTCGCGCGGTGACATGGCGAAGAAGATTCGCGAATTCGACATTTCCGACATTATCATCGCCCTGCCTGACATGAGCCGGAGCCGGCGGAACAAGATCATCGAGCAGCTCAAGGAGTTGAAAGTCCGCGTGATGCTCGTACCCGCGGTGATGCACGTGCTTGAAGGCCGGATATCGATCAGCGACATCCGTGAGATCCAGATCGAGGATGTGCTCGGCCGTGCGCAGGTGCCGCCGGACGAGGCGCTCGTAGGCGCGGCGATCCACAACCGCACTGTACTCGTCACCGGGGCCGGTGGCTCAATCGGCAGCGAGCTGTGCCGACAAATCGCGTCGTTCGCCCCGGCGAGGCTGATCTTGGCCGAGATGGCGGAATTCTCACTCTATTCGATCGAGCGCGAACTGCGCGAAAGCATGGCGGCAGGCTTGATCGCGCCGGTGGACATAGTGCCGCGGCTTGTCGACGTGACCGACCGCAGAGCGGTGGATGCACTGTTCGCCGAATGCCGACCTGACACCGTGTTCCACGCAGCTGCCTACAAACATGTCCCACTGATCGAGGCCAATCCGCTGGCGGGGATCAGCAACAATCTGTTTGGAACGCTCAATTGCGCGCTCGCCGCGCAGGAGGCGGGGGTCGACCGTTTTGTGCTTATCAGCACCGACAAGGCCGTCCGGCCTACAAATATCATGGGCGCTACCAAGCGCGGATGCGAACTGATCCTCCAAGGTTTGAGTGCGCGCGGTTCGCACACCCGGTTCGCCATGGTTCGGTTCGGCAACGTGCTCGGCTCGTCCGGCTCGGTGGTGCCGTTATTCCGCGAGCAGATTGCACGCGGGGGGCCGATCACGATTACCCACCGCGACATCACGCGCTTCTTCATGACCATTCCCGAAGCCGCGCTGCTGGTGATGCAGGCGAGCGCGATGGCCGTCGGAGGGGAGGTCTACGTTCTGGACATGGGTGAACCTGTGCGGATCAGCGACTTGGCCGAAACCATGATCAAGGTCTCTGGCGCGACTGTGCGCAGCCCATCCAATCCTGAGGGTGATATCGAAATCGTCGAGATCGGCCTGCGGCCCGGAGAAAAGCTCTACGAGGAACTGCTCATCGGCAATGATCCGCAGCCGACTGGGCATCCGCGCATCATGCAAGCGCGCGAAGATAGCCTGCCGTGGAGCGGCGTTGAGGAACTGCTCAGTGGTCTTGCGCGCGCTGTCGAAGCGAGCGACATCGGCGGTGCGATCGGGCTCATCGGTCAACTGGTGCCCGAGTATCAGCCCATCCCGCAGGATGTCTGCTTGGTGGTGTAATGCCCTGTGTAGGCCCAGGTCGCCACTCTCGGACCTGTCGCCCTATCGTGGTCTCCGGTTCGCGGTGTCGTGTGCCATTCGGGCAGACGATCGTCGTAGCGCCGACGGCCATCGCTTGGGGCCTTTTGGCCCACCAGATCTGGAGTAGACGATCCCTCTTGTGTAGCGAACGTCCCCGCCGCTACGACGGCAATTGCTGGCGATCGCGCGATGCGTCACGGGGGACCAGGATTCCGCCGCGTCGCCATTCCTTTCACTCTAGATGGAACAGGCATGTCTGCGACGCGTGAAATAACGCAAGGAACTGCGACAGGCTTGCGGTGCCAGTCCCAACTTGCCGGGCGACGCATAGCGGTCGTTGGAGCGAGTGGATCTGTGGGAACCAGACTTGTCCCGTGGCTGGTGTCCCGAGGCGCGGACGTCATTGCCGTGGGACGCGACCCCGCTCGGCTTGACCGGCTGTCGGGCAGCACGGAGTTCTGGCCTGAAGGTGAACTCGGTGAACGACTCCGTTCAGACCAGGTAGATTGCGTACTCGATCTGGCGGTCTTGAATTCAAACGCCAGTGCGGACCTCGCCGCATTCCGGTCTGCGAATTTTTTCCGCGTGCAAGCGTTGGTTGCTGCCGCACGCAGCGCTGGCGTCAGACGGGTGGTTGCACTGTCCTCGTATCACGCCGCCGATCCTGAAAATCACAGTAGTTATGCGCAAAGCAAGCGCGAACTTGAGCAATGGCTAGCGACCGAACCGCACGGGCAGGCGCGCATCGTGGTGCTGCCAAAGATCATCGCAGATGAGACTGGCATACGCCGTTGGGCATGGCGCGGGCTGGCGACGGCCAAGCCGGCGGCGCCGTTTTCCGCCGCTGCCGAAGCGATCGAAGCGGCCATCTTGACCCAAGAACCGGCGTCGAGACCGATCTGGGTCGCTAGTATGGGACACCATGCGGGCTATGACCGATTATCCCGGTTGATAGACATTGCGTTCGCTCTGGCCGTGATCCTGGGGGGCAGTTGGCTGATGTTACTGCTCGCTGCCGCGGTTCGGCTCGACAGTGAAGGCGCTGCCATCTTCCGGCAGCAACGCGTCGGGCGAAATGAACGCCCATTCACGCTCTACAAATTCCGTACGATGGCCATGAATACAAAGGAGGCCGGTACGCACGAAGTGGCCGGCGCCGCGGTTACCCGTTTGGGTGCGCTGCTGCGGCGTTTCAAATTGGACGAACTGCCGCAGGCCTGGAACATCTTGCGTGGCGAGTTGGCCTTGGTCGGACCCCGACCTTGCCTGTTGGTACAACGAGAACTCATCGAGGAGCGGCGCGCGAATGGTGTGTTCGCGTTGCGGCCAGGCCTGACCGGCCTGGCGCAAGTCAACGGTGTGGATATGAGCGATCCGCGTGAGTTGGTGCGCTGGGAAGTCCTCTATTCAAGGATTCGCGGTCTGCTTCTCGATATTCGTATCGTGTGGCAAACATTTGCGGGCCGCGGCAACGGAGACAGGATTGCTCCATAGGGGGGGCAATCCCAAGTGGACTTGGTATGTTGAAGAAAAAATTTCTTCACTCTCTTGTAGATTTCACTTACTTTTATTTGCGTGTTTCCAGCCGAAAGTGAACTTCACTTTTCGGACCGGCTCGTTTCAACCCAGCGGCCGCCTAAATCAGTCGGCAATCGGCGCAGTTCGATTACCGCGTCAGTTGTCCCGGTGAACGAACGGCTTCCCTCCAAGTGCATCAGATCACGCCCGCTTCCATTGGTCAGAGTGGTGTTGCCGTCGAGGAACTGAATGGTGAGGACTTGTCCGTCGTTGCCACCATTGAGGCTTTTGACGACTTGGCGAGTAGCGCTCTGGACAAAGAGCAGCCCCTTGCCGCGTACGTCGATCACGCCATTGACGACGCGCGCCATCTCGCCGCGCTCGGAAACGTGGCCGGTCTCCAGTCCACCCACCCTGTCGAAGCGGGCGATAGGCGTGATTCCGTCGCTGCCGCTGACGATCGCAAGTCCCTGTCCGGCGGTCGCGCGCAGCGCGGGCCCCGCCGCTTCGGCGCCCGTCTCGTCGGTTGGCACGAAGCGCATCATGACGTCTTTCGATGGTCCGGCCGCAACCCACTCGGATACGTTGTTCGAGGGATGAAGCGGGGACACCGCATCGCGGAAGCTCGCCGAAAAATCGCCGGGGCCGAACAGCACGCGCCCCTGCTCGCTGATCCGCATGATCGATCGGTCGGACGAATCGACGAAGCGCCATGTGACCGACCCGTCGCGCACCGTCTGGCCGTAGCGCGCCACCGGCGGTGTGTTGCCCGTAGTGCCGCCCGAGATGGAGACGAGCATCGCTTCGCCGGTGGAGCGGTAGATTCCTGCGCCGGCAATCCGTTCGCCGCGCGCCCACATTTCGTATGCAGACGCGATGGCCGGCCAAGGCGCCAGCGAGCGCAGCGCGAGCGACCATTCGGGGCGATCCGGCTCCTGCGCGAACTGCATCAGACCGGCCCCGCGAAAGCCGGTCTTGAGCGAGCCGTTCGAAAAGTCGCCTGTGCTCCACAGGATCGACGCCCTGCGCGCTGCGGCGCTTTCACTTCCAGCGGTGCCGAAGTTGTTGAGGTTCAGCACCGGGTGATGCCCGCTGCCGATGAGCCACTGGCTATCATTGACTGCTGCGTCGCGGGCCAAGACGCCAACGCTCTTGGTGGTTTCGCCGGGGGACGAGAAGCCGTTGATTACCGACAGGTCAAGAATGACTGCATCGGGGGGTAGATCGCGGAGCAAGCGCTGGCGATCAAAGCGGCAGCCCGCCGGTACGACAACCAGTGTTTTTGCCGCCCTAGTCGCAGCGCTGATCGCGCCGGTATCGTCGCTTGTGCCGTCGCAACGCGCGCCTTGCGCGGCGACCGCCGACGGGGCCGCATGCTCGGGCAGGACAGGCACGGCCGTTTGTGCACGAGCCAGCGAAGGCAGCGCCGCGAGGAGGAGGGCAAAGACACCAAATCGCATGGCAAGAGACTCCCGATTGAGCGCTTGAACCGCATCGGCGCGGTTCCATCTATCCTTTCGCCGCGCGCCTGGTGAAGGCGACTAGATCGGCTGCCATCTGATCCATAATCCGGCGCCGCGCGAATCGCTGCTTGAACTCGCTTCGATCGGGTATCTGGATCACCGTACGAAGTTGCTCGTATCCGCGCACCAACCCTTCGACGTCGCAGGGAGCGAACAGAACGGCGTCGGACAGTTCGCTCCGGAGGAAGTCTGCGCTCACCCCCGCAAGTCCAGCGAGGATTGGACGGCCGAGCGCGCCGTACTCGAACAACTTTGACGGCAGCACCTTGAGAAAGGCAGGCACGTCGTTGAGATGCAGCAGCAGTATATCGGCGTTCGCGTACTCTTCCAGAAGACGCGCGCGCGGAACCGGGGGAACTATTTCGACATTGTCCAGTCCGCGCGTTGCGTTCGCAAGTTGGACGGCGCGCCCGCCGTGCCCGACGATACGGAAGCGCGCGCGCCCCGCCAGCATCCGCGCCGCCTGGGGAACGATCTCGTGCAGACCCTGTCCTTCTCCAATGTTTCCCGCATAGAGGATCAGCGGTGTCCTTTCCGCGCGGCTGGAGTTGAGGGACAACTCGAGAAATTCGTCGTCGATCCCGTTGCTGAATGTGCGCAGCGTCGCCTTTGGAGCCAGCCGGACCATGTCCTCAATGAACCCCGGCGAGACCACGTTGATCGCATCAGCCCGCCCGAAGGTGGCCCTTTCGATCACCTTCATCCCGGGCAGCAGCAGGCGCGCGCGGCTGTCCCTCACAACGTCGGTGATGGTTTCGACGAACAGGTCGCGGATATCGAGGTAGAGCGGCGCGCCGCTGCGGCGCGATTCCCACGCGCCCAACGCGGCTGTCATCAGTCGCGAGGACGTGGCAAAGACTGCGTCGTGCGGCCCCGTCGCGCGGGCGATCGACAGAGCCTGCCGCGCGAACGCGCCGAACGCGCGCGCCTGGTCCATCATTCCGCTGTCGTGATCCGGCAGTTCGATCCGGTGGACGCGGATCGCGCCGCGCTGCTCGATTGCCTTGGTCCCCGGAATCGATCCCTTGTAGCGATTGGGCTGGGTGGTGATCACCTCGACTGACATGCCCCGCGGCATCGCCCGCTCAAGCGCGTCGACCAGCGCGCCGCAACGGAAGGAACCCGCGCACAGATCGGGAGGATAATAGAAGCTGAAAATCAGCAGCTTCACGGCGCCGGGCACCCTCTCATCAGACCGGACGGGCGAGCACGCCGCAGAAGTCGAACACTGTCTTGCCGGCGAGCCGCGGAGCGAAGCCGGGGTCGGCGAATTGGCAGTGGCTCACCAAGATGGCGACGATATCGGCCTGCTCGAGCGCCTCGTCCAACGAAGCGAGCGACAGCTCGTGATGGCTATCAATGTTGGGCTCCACATTGAGTGTGGCAATCCCTTCGGCGGCGAGTGCCCGGGCCACTTCCATTGCCGGTGATTCGCGCAAGTCGTCAATATCGGGCTTGAAGGCTAGACCGAGGCAGGCGACCTTCGCACCCGGTCGCGTTGCAGTGGCGGCGCGTATCTTGTCGATGACCCACTCGGTCTTGCCCTTATTCACCAACCGTGCCTGGCGGATGAGCTTGGCATTCTGAGGATCGCTGGCGACGATGAACCAGGGGTCGACTGCGATGCAATGGCCGCCGACGCCTGGACCGGGCTGGAGGATGTTGACTCGGGGATGGCAATTGGCGAGCGCGATCAGCTTCCAGACGTCGATGCCCTCCTTGTCGCAAATCAGCGACAGCTCGTTGGCGAAGGCGATATTGAGGTCGCGGAAGCTGTTCTCGGTCAGCTTGCACATTTCGGCGGTCCTGGCGTCGGTCTGCAGCACCCGGCCGCGCACGAAGCGACGATAGAAGTCGCCCACCA